>JACQFM010000035.1 GCA_016200035.1 Nitrososphaerota archaeon | reverse complement strand
CAAGTACCATGACATCAAGCCCCTTTGAATCTAATTGATTAGCCGCTTCAAGTCCTGCCATGCCCGCACCTATTACAATAACATCATGTTTTTTGTAATCGGAACCTGTAACCTGTTCTGGTCTGATAGTTTTTGCTGGATTTTGTATCCCAGGCGTAAAGCCGTCTGAACACTTGAAATTAGCAGCCTGTTTTGTAGCTTGCTCTTGAGCTTGTTTTGTACGTTGGTCTGGGGGTTGTATTAATATAAAGTATAAAGTGAGACTGATAGCAACACACAATATTGCAATAACAAATATTTTCAAGTGTTTTGTAATTGCATGTATGACAGATAAGATTATCTTTAATTGGATTTCTCTCTTGTGGATTTTTTTTAGGTAAGTATCCAACTGACGAAGAAACTAGAAATATCTATCAAATGAATAACTCTTTAGGATATGCCTATGTTCTACCCTATCTCAACTGTTTGGTTCGAGTAGAGCTGTTATTATGTCCACTTTTCTGAAACATCAAACTTTCCCCAAACAGTTTTCCAGCCCATTTTATAATCAGTAATAGTCCTTGCAAGAAATATTACTAATACGTAAACATAGACTTCCAAAGTTATTTGAGATAAGGATTGAAACATTATCAATATTGTTAATAAAAAAGAGAGCATTATAGCATCCAAGTGTAGCCATTGAAACAACATGTCAATATTTTTTAGAATATTTACGATGACCCATACAATATCAATAACCATAAGCAAAAAAATCCAAAACGAAAAGTTTAAGATATTATCTACCGCGTTGCTAGCATAATAAAGAACTACACCTTCTAGAAATAACAAAAGTGAGCCAATAAAGAGTCCAACCTTGTTGCCCTCAATTAGTATTTTCTTCGCATCGCTTGATAAGAAAACTATTCCACAGTGAATAAACAAGACTGCGACTGAAAAAAAACTGGCTATGACAAACGTATGTTTACTTAAGAGCAGATCAACGAATCCCTTCAAATTATGTACATAGGTGACATACTCGTTGCGATCAGGGTCACTAAATACTGTTAACGCTTGTGTAACGGCTAAACCTCCTACGATAGCATATAGAGCTGCAAAGATAAGAAGTTGGCCACTAGAGGTTTTTGCTTTATCTTCTTCTTTTGTTTCTTTTTCTTCCTTGCCAATACTTTCTATCTTATTTAATATCTTGACGTACTTTTCGTAATCGACCTTAGCTGAATTTTTTAACCTACTTCTTATTTTTGTTTGTTTTTCTTTTACAATGTTTGCCTTCGCCTCTCCAATTTTTCTCTCAGTTTCTTGTAGTTCAGTTTCTGCTTTGTTAATTTGTTCCTCGATCTTCTTTAGCTCCATTTTTAGAAATTCAGCTGGAGCATGTGTATGAACTAATAGTTTGGTTAGCGATTGAATTTGTGTTTTTAATTTTTCTCTTTTTCTTGGCAAATTATCCTCTTTCCATTTACACCAAAAAGTAAATCCGAGGGCACATAATGCTAGAACAAAAGCTATTCGTATCATAGAATAATCATCAAATATTGGTCCCCCCATTACATTACGAATTAGGACAAGAATCCATATTGCTGGTAGAATAGCTGCTGAGAAGATTGATGGATATTGGTCCCATCTAGAGACATTAATCTTAGACAGTACAGGAAATATTCTCATGTCTTTGTGTGTTTAATAACGACCAAATAAGCTACAGAAGATGCAATAGAATCCAAAATTTTATTTTTTGTCAGAATCATAAAAGTCTGCCCAGTGCTTTCGCTCCTCCATCTTCAGTCCTTGTTGTGGTTTGCCCTCTGCTTTTTCTTTTATTAACTGTAAAGCTTCTTCTAGCTCCTGCTGAAGTCCCTTCTTTATCTTTCCAGACAAAAATCCCGCCAACCCCGAGAACTTGTAGTCCAAAATTCCCTCAAGATATGTTCTGCCATCTCTTGGAGAGATAACAAGATCTTTTGTGCCGTTTATTGTCCCTTTGGTCCATACTGTGTGGACCTTCTGGCTAGGAAAGATTGTAACTGTCTGCAAACATCTGTTAACCTTGCCAAGCACTACCTCACGAGTAACACTGTTGCCCTCCCGTGAGATGTTTCTTATCGAAGTTATACCGTTCCAAAACTCAGCCTCGCCGTCAAGATCCGAAATAATGTTCCATACCTTTTCTATCGGCGTATCTATCTCAACTGACGATCTCATCTCTGCCATTGTATTCCAGACAGCCTAATTCCATATGTTGTATGATTTAAGCATACTTGGACTCATGGTTGATTATCATGTATGAAATTTGAAATATTCCTTATTATTCTTAAGTGAAACAGCACATCTGTGCAGTTGAAGATAATTCGAAATGATTGCTAGCCATCCTAAAAACAAAAGTTATTACAAATTGCTGTGGATGTAATTTTATTGCCCAAGTTTTTTTCTATCAGTTTAGATAAAAAACTAATCTTTCTAGTGATGGTTGTTTCGGTAATTGCACTGGCAAGTACTGCATTTCTTACATTTAATTTTGCAGAAAAAATTCTCAGAGAAAGAGTAGGAGATCAGCTTATCAGCGAGTCTTCAACGCGCGGAAACTCTATTCGAAGTATCTTTGATACTAGAATAACAGAAACACAGATCCTGGCAACTGATCCGATGATTCAAAATCTGGTGAACCAGTTAAACGATATCTCACAAAATGATAATTTAGAATCTAAGATAAAAGAAAAAAGGCGTGATTTTCTCATCGAAGTGAAAGGATTTCAGGAGCTCGCTGGATATTCTATAGGTTTTGATGATGTAAAAATTATTGGGAAAAACGGCAAATCATTTTTCTCATTAAAACTTGATAGCAAAGATGACTTCTCACAAGATGCCAAGTTCATCCAAGGACTAAAAGGATCCTTTGTCAAAATCGAGCCTTCAGAAAACGGCGACCGTCACATGGTTGTTGTTACACCAATTTTTGGTACAGGATTGGCAAGCACCTCAGAACCAATCGGGGTAATGATTGGAACAATGAATACAGCCGAGATTGATAGCATCTTGCTTAATCGAAGTGGTTTAGGTAAGACTGGCGAGGTTTATCTTGTAGATGATAATTTCCAAATGATCTCAGAATCAAGGTTTGTCAAGAGTGCGGCATTTAATCAGCGAGTTGATACGATGCCTGTTAGAAAATGTTTTGAGCAGGGACAGGAGGTTGGCGACCTGTATCAAGATTACAGGGGAGTCAAGATTTACGGTTTTTCATACTGTGCCAGGGACTTGGGATTTGTACTGTTAGCAGAAATTGACGAGTCTGAAACATTTCAACCAGTCCTAATCTTACAGAACTGGATATTTCTGACTGGATTATCGGTAACGGCAGTCATGGCCGTAATCACCTACTTTTTGTCCAGGCTGGTTTCAAGACCAATCATAAAATTACGTAATGCCGCAAATGAGATTGCAAAGGGTAATTTTGAAACAAGGACTAACATAAAAAGAAGTGACGAGATAGGCCAACTTTCATCCTCTTTTGATCTGATGGCAAAAAAGCTTCAGGAATCGATAATAGCTATAAAACAAAGAGAAGATGTCATAAAGCAGCAGCAAGACCTGCTTTTACAATTTTCTGATCAAAGCGAGAGTTACTATGTAGGCATTGTTGATGTGATAGGTTCTACTAAAATTACAGCCAAGATATCAGATTTAGATGCAAGTAGGTTATACGGCATCTTTTTAAATTCAATGGCTGCCATTGTTAGAAATTTCGGGGGGATTGTGGTAAAAAATATCGGTGATGCGCTTTTGTTTTATTTTCCAAAAACTAATACTCGAGATCAGGCAGCATTGAGAAAGGCTCTTGAGTGCTGTCTGGCAATCCGTGACTATCACAAGGAAATTAACGAAAAGCTACAAGCCGAAAGACTACCCACTGTTGACTATAAAATTAGTGCAACATATGGCACGGTCAGAGTAGCTATAATTGCTACATCGTCAATTGATGACATTTTCGGATCGACAGTAAACAAGTGCGCCAAGATAAATCGATTGGCCCCACCAAATGGAATAGCTATTGGCGAAGTGCTTTATCAGTTAGTGAAATCTTTTAATGAATATGATTTTGAAATAATTGACAATCCAGCTACTGAAAGTGAGTATGGTATTGTTTATTCTGTTACTAGAAAAAAAATTCAGACTGAAAGCCAGCTCTACACTTGATCACACCAAATAATATCTTTAGTAGCTAAAAAATTGCAGTCTTCTAGTCATCGTGGCTGCGAATATCAGAAACGCAATTCCTGCCACAAGCACAAGTGATGCCACTGCTCCAAATTCGGGAATCACATGCGTACCATAGATCGTTATCTCCTTGGTACCACTAGGAAAGCTAATCTCCAAGGTTCTCGAGATGGTTTTCTTTGTCTCGGTAAACTTGGTCTCGTTTTTGTCCGCAAGCACATAGAATACATCATCATCGCCCTGAGCCTTCTTTGCGTCAATCAAAGTCCTTGGTAGCGGAACTGTTAGTACCCCACTACTTGTACTCTCCATCTTTATGGAAAGAGAGTTTGTCAACTGATCAGCTTGCATTGATAGAATTTTTGCACCAGAAACATCATAGCGAATTGAGAATTCAGTATTTTCCACACTGATTCTGCCACTTGAAGGCGCACTTGGAGTTTGTGTTGGTGCAGGTGGAACCTCTGCAACTGCTGGTGTTGCAGTAGCTTCGTTAGATGGATTGCCAGCTCCAATCGAGTTTATTGCAGAGACTCGGTAGGTGTAGGTCTTGCCTGCCTCAAGTCCTGTGTGGGAATAAGAGGTAGTTGTGGTGCCAGTATTTGTTACCAAGACAGAATATGTGGCATTGCCACTTTTCATTTCGATCTTATATCCTGTGATTGCAGATCCACCGTTGCTTGATGGTGCAGACCAAGAAAGACTTACTTTTGGAGGTGAGCCGGCAATTGCAGCTAGTCCTGTCGGTGGACCAGGTGGACTGTTGGTAGATTGGTTTGGCGGAGGTGACGAAGTCTGACCAGGTGGAGGAGCTGATGTTGGTGTCGGAGTTGCCGAAGCTTCGTTAGATGGGTTTGAGCAAGCTCCAGTAAAACAAGCTGATACTACAAAGGTATAGGTCTTGCCAGTCTCCAAACCAGATACAGAATAAGTGGTCGCTCTCGTGCCAGTGCTGTCTACAATAGTTATGAAGGTATTGGAATTTAGTTTTCTTTCAACTTTGTAGCCAGAGATGGTTTGGGTATAGGTCTCTGTTGGTGCAAACCAAGAGAGACTTATCTGGGTTGGCGAGACCGCGATGGCAGTAAGACCAGTAGGTGTAGTTGTCTTAGCTGGTGTTGCAGAGGCTTCGTTAGATGGAGTGCTTGGTCCAACCGAGTTTATTGCAGAAACTCTGTAGGTGTATGTGGTGCCAGTCTTCAGACCGGAATGCATGTACGATGTGACATTGCCAGCGTTTGCTGTCAAAACTGAATAGATACTTGTGCCATTTTTTGCTTCGATCTTATATCCTGTGATTGGAGCGCCACCATTGCTTGATGGCGAACCCCAAGAGAGACTAACCTGTGTTGTTGAGGCCGCTGCAGCAGTAAGCCCTGTTGGGAAACCTGGTATGGTAGCTGGTGGTGCCGATGCTGGCGTTGGTGTTGCAGTAGCTTCGTTAGATGTACTGCCAGCTCCAATCGAGTTTATTGCAGAAACTTTGTAGGTGTAAGCGGTACCAGTGGTAAGACCGGCATCATAGTAGGTCGTTGTTTTGTTACCGGTATTTGCTGCCAAAATAGAATAGGTGCCCGTGCCAACTTTTCTTTCAACTTTGTAGCTAGTTGTTGGCCATCCGCCATTACTTGTTGGCTCGGTCCATACGAGTTTTATCATTGTGGGCGAGATGGCTGTTGCAGTAAGACCAGTTGGTGGATTTGGTGGTATATTTGCAGGTGGAGCTGATGTTGATGTAGGACTTGCAATGGCCTCGCCGGAAGGATCACTTGTGCCAATCGCATTAATCGCAGAAACTCTGTAAACATAGTTTTTGCCAGTTATCACATTACTATGAGTGTATTTTGTTGTAGTGTTTCCAGTATTTGAGACCAGAGTTGTATAGTCTGCTGGAATAATTTTTACCTCAATTTTGTAACCTGTAATAGGCGAACCTCCATTATTTGCTGGAGCACTCCACAGCAGATTGATTGTTGTGGGTGAGACTGCCATGGCACTCAGATCAGTTGGCCTGTCAGGTTTTGTGGGTAGTGTCTGTGCAAATACCTGTCCAGTCAAAAATATGATTATGGCCGCAAGAATAACGAATCCAAGTAACAATCTCAAATTGAACCGTTTTACTATGAGACTGTGATTGTTATGCACGTTTGACAACATGAAGAATCAAAATCTCCACTGTCTTAAGATATTATGGACATAGTTAGTTGATAAAAAACAACGATTTCATTGTTTAAAAATTATGCTCAGCATTCCTCAGTTTCGTAATTTTAATAGTGCTCAAGAACGTATCGCAATTTCGTTATTAGTCCTTTAAGATCAGCTGCTATTCGCTCGTATGCACCAAGTGAGTATTTGTCCAAGAAAAGATCTTTTTGTGGCTTCCAGTCTGACGTAATCATTACCTTGGCTAGGGACTCCTTTGCACCGCTCTGTTCAATTTTTTTCTTCGGCGAGTATACAGAGACTAAGATCACTTTTTCTTTGACCAACGATTTGAGCATTAGCTCTTTAAGCTCTTTATCTGAATTTAGTGTTGACGTAACGTCATCGTAGACGGTACCAGGAGGTAGAGTTGTTAACTTCCCAAAGCCAGACCAGATATAGTCCTCAACTTTTGAGCTTAACCTTCCCTTTTGAATTTTTGTTAGCGTTCCAAGGTTCAAAGGCCCAATAGTAATCGATGCTGGCAGAGTAAGAAAGAATCTCATCTTCCAGGTAGTGTATTCAAAGACTCCCAGCCCACTAGAACCACCAGGAGCAAAACTACTCTCCTCTAAGATCTTTCTTTTTAGAATGTCCAGATAATCGATACTACTGTCGAATACTTTCATTGCGCCCATGTTAGATGTTCCCTCACTTGGGCCTGTAAGTGGAATCCTCGGATAATCATACTCAAAGTCCATTAGGCCTGAATCTAGGATCTGAGTTCTCAACCCTACTGATTCAAGATGCTTATGGATCTTTTCTACAATAGGGTCGTGGAAAATAAGCACAATCTAACTATGATTAATTATATATAAAAAAATATAGAAAAAAATTAATCTCTTGAATTAATAAAAAATGAATCCTATATTGATTGAATTTTTCACATCTTCACTATAAATATTGAAATATTCTTGGTTTGACCTAGAAATCCTCTCCTTGTAAGTATTTAATTTCAAGATTTGTAATCTCAATCTTATGAATGAAAAGGGTTTGGTCAGGATGGCAATAGACGATGCGCTGCTTGAGTTTGACAAGTCTGCGTTAGAGAGAGTGGTTAGCAGGTTGCATGACGACTACAAGTGTGGCATACAAGACTGCCATGAAAATCCTGAATATCTAAAAAAAGTTCTTAAGGATTTATACGACAATTCTTACGATATCATTTTGGATTCAATTAAAAAGAAACTTGAAAAACACGCTTCATCAAAATCAATAGAAAAATTTTTGACAGCTATTAGCAGCTAGTCATCTGATTCTTTTCAATACATGGGTGCAATGTTAACTCAAGCTTTTAGACGAAATATCTTTTCGGGTTTGATCTTTAGAATGACTCTTTTTTCGTTGGTTGAACGAAACGGATACTTGTCTACACCTAGATATTTTTTGGCAAGCTTGTCGATGTGTTCATCTGCACCTTTCGTTGTCTGCTCTATCACCCTTCCTCTTACAGTTACCATGTTGTACACGTTATGCTGATCTACTATAGAAACTGCGACGCGAGGATCCCTTGTCACATTTCTTTGTTTCACTCTCCCTTCTGCCGTATTGATTAGAACCGTATTGTTCTCAAGGTCAACCCATGTAGGAGTAATTTGAGGTGAACCATCCTTCATAAGTGTAGCAAGAAAGGCCAGATTCTTTTCAAGAAAAAGTTTAGCCACCTCATCGGAAATTATCTCGTCTTTGGTCATCTTTCTATTACAAGTTAGTAGTCATTCCTTAAAACATTAATCCATTTTGCATTCCATGAACAACCAGCAATAGCAAATCCAAAGGAATTATTCTGATATGATTAATACTTCCAATCGGGCGATATGTTGTTCCACCAGGCGCGAAACGGCCTTGCTTCCTGCTTGATCTCATCTCGGATTCTGTGCTCTATTGAAAAATACATATTTTCGAGCGCATCGTTTCCACCATCCAAGTATAGTTCTTTACCAATCTCTTCAACACGTTTTCTCTTCTTGGCATATTCATCAGAGGAGGAATCATTTTGAATACAAAAGGTCAGAAGGTCATACAATTCTTCTTCCAAGTATGCATCCAAGTCTATCAAACAATTAATCGATCATAGATTGTATAAATATATTTGAAAGAACATTTTGGGTAAGAAATCATTTGGAATCTTGAACCGTACCGAGAGTTAAAATATCGTCTAAAAAGAACCCTACTATTGAATAAGCAGGACGCCATAGATATAACAGAAAGGATTGCCCAGATCAGTCGCTATATCAGATTTGTAGGTCTGATAGACGGACACGGAAAACTAATCGCGTACAAACGAAGACTTGGGCTAAAGGCATTGCTTAATTCAAAAAATACTCTAAACCAGTTTTCTCACATAGCAACTAAGACTGGAATGGAAGCAAAGTTTGACAGGCAGCTAGGACACGTAAATTTTGTCTGGGAAGAAAGAGAAAAGGCTCAGACAATCTCATTTGGAGTAGACAAAAGCAGAGTATGGATCTCCATAGACAAGAAGGTAGTAAGATCCGAGGTGCTCAGAATAGTAGACAACTGCCTACCAATAGTAAGACATTATTCATAAAATAAATATCAAAAATGCCAACCCTCTAATCAGATTCTATTTGGTCAATAACCAGGTTTAGCTCAAGCCTAGTTTTATTATTCATGGTATTTGTCAAATGTGTTATCAAAGTGACGGGTACCTCCTTTCCATGGTTGGTAATTTTTGTTTTAATCTCAAGCGGTTTAAACTCGGTATTTGGTCCTAACATTACTTTAGGTAGCAAAGATACAAGAGAAAGGTCATATGTTGTTGCTCTAATCTTGTATGCACTAGTATCTGAAAAGTAGACATCTCCTCTTGTTGTAGGCCTTCTCACAGGTGTGGTCGATTTTACTATGCTAACATCTTCTAGTGGAAAGATCCTATCCTGCAGATGAAGATTGTATTTAGCTGAACGATCTGAGGTTAGTTTTGATAAAATCTCTTCATCTATTTTCATAAGGTATTGAATTTTGCCAAGATCGTAATAACGTTACTACAATCAGAAATTATATAATAAAAAATAAAAAAGTTGTAGAAACAACTAACTTACTATTACTGAGCCTTTCATCCATGGATGTACTTGGCAATAATAGTTGAATGTTCCTGCTTTGTCAAACTTGAAGGAGAATGTCTTTCCAGACGCAAACAGGCCACTGTCAAATACTCCATCTGCGGTGGCGTCCTTGCCACTTGTTACTGTGTGTGACGCAGTGTCATCATTTTTCCAAGTAACTTTTCCTCCTGCCTTTACCTTAGCTTGGTTGGGAGTATAGCATGTGCTTGTTTTATCACATCCAGGTGTTGATGCACCTTTTGCGATACTAACAGTGATTCCTGATCCAATTGTTCCTAGTGACTTCGCTCCAGTTTCTTTTGATTCGGCTTTTGCTTTGTCTTTAGCTGCCTTTGCATCAGCCAATGCTTTGTCTTTTGCTGCTTTTGCATCAGCTAACGCTTTATCCTTAGCTGCTTTTGCTGCAGCTGCTGCTTTGTCTTTTGCTGCTTTAGCATCAGCTAACGCCTTATCCTTAGCTGCTTTTGCATCAGCCAACGCTTTATCCTTGGTGTCCTTTGCATATTGTGCAAACGCAGAGTTCACTAAAGAATGGCTGGCAATGCCAAATAGCAAGACAAAGATTGTAAGCCCTGCTAGTGGTTTTAAGTTCATTTTTTAATTTATCCCTAGTCGCGCTTATCTGATATGTAATTAAAGCATTGCTTAACATAATTAACTAAAAATCTGTCAGAGTCTAAAAATAAAAAAAGTGTGATGGAGCTACTGGTCTCCAATCAGAAACATGACGTTTGCAGTAGTTGTGACATCCTGATCTGCTGAAAAGACAGGAGTAGACTTGAAAGCTGGGACCATCTCAGCACCTGCATAAGTAATTGGTGGAGGGGGATAGCCAAATTCTGATAGACTAACCAGCTTTACACCTATGATTTTTTGTCCTAGTGGAGAGAGTGCCTTTTCTGCTCTGGACTTTGCATTTAGTACTGCCTTGTCAAGTAGTTCGTCTTGAACTGCGGCCTGTTTACTTGGAGACAAAGAGAAGGTTACACTGTCCACTCTATTTGCTCCAACTTGTGTAGCAGCATCAATAATATTTCCAGCAAGATCCAGCTTCTGCGTTTTGACGGCCAGTATGTTTGATGCACGATATCCAGTAAGTTCAGACTTGTGAGTTCCTAATTTTGGGTCAACCACATCAGAGTATACTGGATAGATAGTAAGACTTGATGTACTGAGTTCCTCTTTTGTAATGCCAAGCTTCTGTACGGCATCCACAACATCGGTCATCGCAGCAGAGTTTGCTGTAATGGCTTCCTTTGCAGTCTTTGCGTCAGTTTCCACACCAAACCTTATTGTCAACAGATCTGGCGAGGCAGTAGTTGTTGCTGTCCCAGTAACAGTGATGATCTTCTCTCTGTACAAGGGAACTTGCTGCTGAGCAAAGGCTTGCTTTTCAGATGTCTGC
This sequence comes from Nitrososphaerota archaeon, assembly GCA_016200035.1. Taxonomy (GTDB): domain Archaea; phylum Thermoproteota; class Nitrososphaeria; order Nitrososphaerales; family Nitrosopumilaceae; genus JBBDNF01. The sequence continues at coordinate 12,952 of JACQFM010000035.1, read as the reverse complement.
ATGCTAACAACAAGTGAAGCTGTGATTATTACAACAGCTGCAATTGCTACTAGCATTATCTTGTTTGTGTTTGTTGTCATTAAGTTTCTATAATCTGGTAAGCATATAGGTTTTGATTAAATTTGATTTTAATCTAATTTTTTATTAAAAAATTATAAAACAAGCTAAAACAATCACTATTTTTATCTTCTACAAGATTCACGTGAAAATCATAATCTGAAAATCTCTTGTCACACTAACTTTGATACTTTGACAGTATAGAGCGTACCTCACTGTCCGACACCTGCTTGAATTTTTCATAAAAATCACTAACAGAGTAAAAGGCGGAAGGAATCAGTATCGCAATGACTTTACCGCATATTCTTTTGATTTGCTCATAAGTTTGTGTTGGAATCACAGGGGATGCAACAATAATTTTTTTAGGGTTTTGTTTTTCCAGCCATTTTAAAATTACAATAACCGTGGAACCGGTAGCAATACCATCGTCTACCAAAATTACAGTTTTGCCATTCAGGTCGTATTTTTCACTGCCTCTATATTCTTGCAATCTTCTTTGAGCCTCGGTCTTTTTTTCATTTGTTTCGTTGACAAGATACTGGTTTTCCAAGTAACCTGTCATGTCCTGACTCCAGTATATTGTTCCGTCTGGCATTACTGCCCCAATTGCATATTCTGGATATCCTGGAGGATTGATCTTTTTTGAAATCACCACATCTAGCATGCAGCCAAGAGCCTTTGCAATTTGATCTCCAACCACCACTCCACCCCGTGGAATAGCAAGAACTATACAATTCTCTTGTTTTATGTCTGCAAGTTTTTCTGCAAGAAGCCTGCCGGCCTCATTTCTGTCTGCAAACAAATCTCTAACTACACATCCGTATTATTTCTAATGCCTGAATGAATGAGTTCCTTTGAGATTTTATCAAGGCATTCCTTGAGGGTTATGAAGCATGTCCTGCTTTAGCCTTAAGGTTTTGTTAATTATTTTTTCATGATCTGCGTTTACTTCAGCTGTAATGTATATCAGATGTTCATCGTCTAAAGGTACGGTTATTCTCTTAATTCTTTCATACACCGCAAGAACATATTTTCCCTTTCCAATTTTTTCTGCGAATGTAATTCGAGACTTCCAAGCGTCTATTGCCTGTTGAAGCGATTTTTTACTTTCCTCAGGACTTAGAAGACTCTTTACACCCTCACGATGGCCACTGTGAATGACCTTTCCACTCATATCAAATATAGTGGCAAAACGAATCTTTGGATCTATTGCCATGATGCTTTCGTAAAGAGATTTGTAATCCACAGTTAGTATGGTTATTTGTCATGAATAAAGTTTTTTCAAAAAATTTGTTAAATAGCTCTGTTGCCCCTTTCCCCACTTCTTATTCTTATTACATCATGAATATCCGAGATGAATATCTTACCGTCTCCCAGAGCTGAGTTTTTTGCTTTGTCCATAATTATCGAAACCACCTTGTTGACATCACCATCATCTAGGATGAATTCTAATTTGACTTTGTCAACAATATGTTCCTCAATCGTATCGCCAACTGTTCCGTGTTCCGAAGTTACTACTATACTACGTTTTGACTTTCCTCTACCTCGTATAGTACTTGACATATAACTAGGAAAACCCGCCTTTTTTAAGGCCTCTAATATGATGAAGGCATCAATGTTACCTACTACCACCTCTACTCTTTTCATGAACAGCAAACATCGTTCCCAAATAAAAAGTCAATCCTCTTCAGTTTTTAAAGCATGGTTGCTATTTTGTTCCTATTGTGTTTTTGCGAAAATAAATTAATGCTCTACTATCTTTGCAAACTCATTCATTACTTCTTCAATGCTATTTTTTATCTTACCAGCAGCAAGAAAACCTATCAACTTTAGCTTGCCTGCAAGCTTAAAGTCTCCATCTATGGTTATCTTTGTACCATCAGATGTGCTTTCGTATGTTTCTAGTATGTGACTGTCCTTTGCATCCCCGTCCATGATGAAAACTTCATGTTTCTCAGGTGGTGTAAGAGTATGTTTTGCAGTTTGCGTGATCTCCCTGCCGCCCATGCTAACTGATTCCTCTATTACCACAGAGTTGCCTTCTCTGCTCACTATTTTCATTGATTTGAAATATGACGGAAGTTTAGCAGGAAGGTTGTCAAAATCAGTTACTGTGCTAAAGACCTTGACTCTGTCAGCCTTTATTGTTTTTTCAACCCTGACTTTTGGCATATCACATAATAAAATATTCTAAAATTAAGGATTGTTGTTGGAACCCATGATTTTCCTTATCTTTTCGTACACAAATAACGGTAAGTTACAAAAAAGTTTTCCAAAAGCTATGGTGATGCAGCATACACTAGAGGTCCACTTGCTCTTCCGGCTATCACGTTATAGCCTCCATGTCCATCATGATCACAGATTGTTGATGGTAGCAAAGCAGTTGATTGCAATCCACTTTTAACTTGGTCAGGAGTTGAACCTAGATGATTTGCTATGTAAAGGGCCGCCGCACCAGCAACATGAGGACTTGCCATGCTTGTGCCACTAAGTGTTGCATAGCTTTGTCCTTTGTATGTAGAAAGTATGTTCACACCAGGCGCAGCAAAATCCACATCTGCACCATAGTTGCTAAAGCTTGCAAAAGAATCGTCGCTTCCATATGAGGTACCACCCCCAGCTGCACCACATATTCCATCAGTATCAACTATTGCTGAAACCGTTATGACCTCATCGTATGCAGCAGGAACTTGATTACTTGCATCAACAGAGCTATTTCCAGCTGCCACGGTATACACTACACCACTATTGACAGAATTGCATATCGCTTGGTGCATGGCATCTTGATTTATCAGTCCACAGTTACCATCATCGCTACCTGACCCACCCAAACTCATATTGGCTACGGTAATATCAAAAGTTGAAGCATTTGCTGTCACCCAGTCTATTCCACAAATCACCCATGAAGTAAATCCTGAACCTCTCTTATCAAGTACTTTTACAGCGTAGAGAGTGGCACCAGGTGCTACTCCTACAACTCCAATACCATTATCTTTTGCTCCAACAATTCCTGCTACATGTGTTCCATGTCCGTTGTCGTCGTTTGCACTTCGAGTTCCTGGGACACATGTCTTTGCATTAACTGCGTTTAGGTCTGGGTGTTTTAGATCAATGCCTGTATCGATTATGGCGACGTTTACATTTACTCTTTCATCCACGCCATCAATCTTTGCAGTTTGGCTCAAATCTGCATCAATTCTGTCAACTCCTGTTGGTAATCTTTGGGGGGGCTGTGTTACACTTGATCCAGAACCTTTACCGTTTGAGTTCGGATTTGCTTGTGGTGAGGCTGCAAAGGCTTGTACGACTTGGTCCTGCTCTACATAGCTAACACGCTTATCATTTTTCACTTTATTCAAAACGGCATCAGGAATATCAGCACTAAAGCCCTTCAAGGCATGACTGTATATGAAGCCCAACCCCAATCCATGCTTTGAACCAATATCCTTGGCCACAGCAACAGGATCTGACACACTATCCTTTAAAACAACGATATAGTGGCCTGGCACCTTTTGGGCCTCGACAAGGTTACCTGCTTTACCACTAGTAAGAGAGAATGTCATCGTGAGAACAAGTACAAACAAAAGTACAAACGATGTTCTTTTTCCTTTCATCATTTTTTTCCAGAAGTAAGATATTAAAAAGTATTGCCTAGCTTTGTTATCTATTATCTATAACATATTTGTGAAAATTGCATCATAGAACAAAGATGAACCAGATTTTGAGAAACTTTTGTCCTAATCAGATACGGTGATGGCTTAATCTAATAGTCTCCAAAATCTTGAAAATCTGAAAACACCAACCCAGCCTGAAATGAAGAGAGCTACCGATATTGCAATTATGAGGTAGAGATCTCGTCTTCTATGTGCAAGATCTATATTTAAAAAAACAAAAGCCCCAAGACCAATCAGCCCAAAGCAGAAAGCCAAGAGTGCCCAATGTTTCCAATTTGCCAAGCAAGAAACAACCAGAGTTATAAGATTTAAGATTGCTTGGTTACCTCTAATCTTACTTTTTGATAAAAATTTCTTGTATTATAGCTACCCACCTTGCAGAATGTAGCTGCACTGGCTCCCCAGTCGCAATCAACACCTACATCCGAACATTTGATACTTTTTGCCATGCCAGTGAATATGCCTCAGTATATTTAATGCCTACCTAGCTTTTTGCCGTTAACAATTTCATCTTTAATTCAAAAATCAATGAGAATCTAGAATAAAATTAAACACGGGTAAATCCAATATGGAGTATGAAAAGCATGTTAGTTGCTCTACTTTTGATTTCATTTCCAGCATCATATGCTGTTCCAGCATCTCCTGGAACAGTCTTGACATTTTACATAACAGACGACAACCTCAACACTAGTCACAGAGGGATAGATGTCATTCCAACAGCTGGGCTAGTAGAATTTACGATAAACGGTACACCAATAGCTGGACCATCTGAGATGACAGAAACTGCAGTTAACTCTGGGATGTTTTCACTCAAGCTGACTCTGCCTGCAACAGTTAACGGAAGACCTCTCCAAGATGGCGATGTTGTTGTGCTAACTTATCATCAGAGGGCAGATTATTCTGGCAATCCTAGAACTATAACACAATCTGTTGTCCTTTCACAAAGTTCTACTTCGCAGCTTTCTTCATCAACACCTAGTGTCAGGATTGGTCAGGATTTTGTGCTAAGGGTAAATGCACCCAACTGGAATCTTGATTCTAGTAAACCTGACATAATTCCAATGAATCTTGTAGAGTTTCGCGATGGCGGATTCAAAGCAACACTTGCAAACCCAGCGTTCCAAGTTTCAACATTTGGTCTTAGAGAGACTGGTCCTAACACTAATCTATTTTATGCCAATCTGAAGATACCGCGCCAGATTGACGATCATACTTTGGAGCTTGGCTCAGTAGTTGAATTTAGCTTTACTGATCCTTTATCACAGGATCCGCAAGAAACGATAATACAACTTAGGATTGGCTCGTCCAATATAGTAAATGAGGCTCCCGTACCGATTAGACAACCTACAAACATTTCTGTTCAAGCATCTAGCTCCTCGGGAGCTGTTGTTCAGTATCATACAGAACCTAATGGAGAAGTAGCTGGCCTTAGTAACCCTGTATGCTTTCCCTCATCAAACTCCCTATTTCCAGTAGGCAAGACTACCGTAATGTGTGCCGGCAAGGATCCTTCAGGTAATTCCGCAGTAAGAACATTTACGGTAGAAGTTTTTCCCTCACGCCCCCCTATTCCTTTGTCAGTCAAGGACTCTGCTAGTTCATGGTGTGACAGCAAGACTGGCAGCTCTGATTTTAAGCTAATCGAATCTCTTATTTCAAAAAAAATAATCGTACTTCCAAAACCACACGAATCTGGCTCCCAAGTGTTGCCATTATGGTTCAAAAATAACGCCTGTTGGTGGGTGACAGGTAAAATATCAGATGACGACTTTGTTTTAGGAATCCAGTATTTGATTTCCTATGAAAAAACAAAAAGCTAGTTTCTTTCTAACAAAAAACCTGCACCTGACATTTAATTTTCTATAGTGAAAAGCAGGATCTTTGAAAAGGATAAAAGCTACGCGGATTTTATATACAAAAAACTGCTCTTGATTATTCATGACCACGACAGCATGGCATTGTTACAGATGTAATCTGACATTTAAGAGTCAATACCATGTTATTGTGCATAAAAATATCTCAAACCATTCTGCCAGGGAAATTAAAATGGTGACCGCTTAGAAAACTTTGCTCATCTTTGATTAATTTGCATTGATGTAATCTTTGAAAAATTTTGATAATCTCTCAGAAAATGATCTCTTCTTCTTTTTCATACAACTTAATGGATATAATTACGTATAAACTTCTACACGGTTTGAGGCGTAGTTATAAAAATTCTATTTCTAGTATGAGGAAGGAAGGTTAAGAAATAATCCCGCAAGCCTCAGATGCGGCACTATAGAAGAAATCCTGCGTGTTCCTTTAATTTTTGTAACGCATTATAGTAATAGGGTAAGCGGGAAGATCTCTTGCTGTGTGTTCTCCTGAATACCTCAACACGATGTGAACCTGCTTACCTGCTTTCTAGCACACCTTGATTTTATCATCTATGAGAGTTTCCAGATCAAAAGCCCGCATACTAAAAAGCGATCTTATACTTTCATTATTCCATTTGCAATAAGATACTGTATCCCTTTAACAAAATCGTCATCTGAGATCATACCATTTGACCACCAGCCTGCATTATTTTTAATCCATGAAGGAATCTGCTGAGCTTTGGTAGAGCCAATTTTAGTTTCAGGAACCTTGATTATCTTTTCTTGTATGAGATATTGTATCCCTTGAACGAAATCACGGTCACCGATCAAACCCTGCGACCACCACTTTGCGTTGTTTTTAATCCATGACGGAATTGATACTGTAGGCTTTGTCTGTTGGTTTTGAATTGGTGTATTTTTGCTAGGAAGTATATCCTTTGATATTACATTAAAGGAGATTAATCCAAGATACGAGTCTTGGTAATCCGCGCTAATCAAATACTGCCCTTCTGGCGAATCTTTATCCAAAAGTATTGGTGCCAAAAATTGTCCTTTGCTTGTGATGTAAGCTTCACGCACTTCAGAACTCCCGTCAGGTCTTGTTATTGTCAGTACTACTTTGCCACCCTTTGGATCATTTACAACTCCATTGATCTTAACCTCGGTTGGCGGGTTGTGTCTTGGCACTATGTACTCCTCTTGATCTGCCTTAAAGGAGCCAATCGTTGGTGGAGGTGGAGCAGGAGCTGGCGTTGGTGTTGGAGTTGGTATTGGGCTTGGAGTTGGGCTTGGCGTGGGAACTTGCTGAGCACCTATCGAAGGTGTGATTGGCAGTGATTCTGGTCCAGTTGATTTCTCAAGTAGTCTGACTATCACTCTTGCTGAGGTGTCTGTTAGTTGTTTTGGCATGATAAGTAGCAGGCCACTTTTTTTTGCAATTCCAACGCAGCTTCCGCTAAAACTCAGAAAATTTTTTCCAAAGCAACCATTATCAGAATAGTACTGGATTTGCTGACCCTGTGTGTATTTGTAACCTTCGTTTATTGAGGATACAAAGTACACATCAAAGCCATACTTTGGATCACTAGTATTAACTTGGAAAGTGTATGACGTATTATCGTTGGTAGTACATGCCGGAACAAACCACCAATAATTTGGTGTGAGGTCTCTTTCAATTTCTATTTGGCCGTATTGAAAGCCTGGAGCTATTGGATACATTATGTTGGCAGGATCATTGCTGTGGCCTAGCCCAAGAAAGTGGCCTATCTCATGTTGAGCTATGTTTGTTACAAAACTATACGCAAAAGGTTGCCACTTGCCTAAACAATTGCTATTTCCCAATGCCACCAAGATTGTATGTTCACCTGGTCTGTACTCTCCAACAGTTTCACCGTACTCCTTTATCCATTGGATCTCAACATCAGCTTGCTCAAGTGAAGTGACTTGGTTAAATTTGATATCTGGATTTACTTTTTCCCATCGCGCCGCTGCATCGAATATAATGCTTGATGTTATGGTTGCGTAGTCAGGCAGTGGATCCACATAGACGTAGTAATTTTTTTGCGATTGAGCATCCACCGAATAAGGTAGAGCGTTTACGAGAACTGTTACTACCAGCATTAAAATCACTAAATGAGGTCTAAAGTTCACAAGTTGAGTTATTTGCTGGTTTTAGATAAATTCAGTGTAGAAAAGATCTAACTGTGAGGTTGGTTTCGACTTGATGACAGACTATCCTAAAGGTTGTTAAATTAGAAGCCTTTTAGAATCTATACCATGGCAGTAGTCACTAAAACCGTCCAGGTAAGATCCAAAGGTCAGGACGATATGATTGACATTACTGAACAAACATCCCGAGCAGTCAAGGAAAGCAAACTAAGAGACGGAATCGTGACAGTTTTCGTATCAGGTTCTACTGCTGCAGTCACTACCATTGAATATGAGCCAGGTCTGAAGCAGGATTTTCCTAAAATGCTATCCAGAATTGCCCCAGGGGAGATCGAGTATGAGCATCAAAAGATGTGGCACGACGGAAATGGTCATTCACATGTAAGAGCGTCATTGGTAGGACCTAGCCTTACAATTCCATTTAAAGAAGGTGATTTGGTGCTTGGCACGTGGCAGCAGATTGTCTTGGTTGAAATGGATACAAGGCAGAGAGACAGAAAAGTAATCCTCCAGATAATCGGAGAATAAAAAGAATCTAAAAATTGGAATAATTAATTTGATTTTTACATTGGCGAGCTCCGCGTAGAGAAGATCATTCTCTTGTAGTTTCAGATACTTTGCTAAAACAAATCTTATTAGATTTCATACTTCATCCATAGGTCATGCCAGTAGATCTAATCCGGACCATAAATCGTGTCGGAAAATGGTCTGTAAACAGGATGATTGGGAGAAGACGACCATTAATTGCTGTCTTCAGTTTGACTCATTACTGCAACTTTTACTGTCCAATGTGCCCCTTTGGTGACGCTGATAAAGAAGGTCAGATGAGACTGGCAAGAAAAAATGATCTTACCACCGAACAGTGGAAGCTAATCTTTGACAAGGTTTCAAAATACTGCGTCTGGTCAATTATCGAAGGAGGAGAGCCCACAAGTCGACCTGACTTTATGGAGCTGGTGAGACACCTTTATGGTTTAAAGTTGCCAATTACTCTGATTACAAATTGTTCCCTGCTACACAAAATTGATCTTGATGAATTAAAAAAATACATTCAATTTATCACTTGTAGCATAGACTCTGTTTTCGAAGAGTCTTACTGCAAAGTTCGGGGGGTCACGCCACAAGCATATCAAAAAGTGATGGAGAATCTTGAGCTCTTAAACCAACACAAAGTTCCCCACTACTTTAATAGTGTTATAACAAAATTCAATACAGATGAATTTGTAAATCAAAAATATTTCGAGAGAGCAAGAGAGCTTGGAGTAAACTCTGTATCCCTTACCTTTGTCGAAGACAGATCTGATGTCAATTACTCACTCTTGCCAGATAGAAAGACAATGATCAAGGTGTGTGAAAGTGTACTTGAACACATCAAAAAAGGCAAGTATCCTCAAGTCATGATACCGCCGCTTTACTTTGAGCAAATAATAGAACACGGGAGAGGGGTATTTGACGAGTGTGGTGTGTGGAAGAGCATCTTTGTGAACGGAAACGGCACTGTTATGGTTCCATGTTGGAAGTATACCAGTCCTGAAAATTCGTATAGCTTGCTTGAAAAAAGTGTTGAGGAGATATGGAGTGCGCCCCAGTGGGAGATAACAAAGACCTGCCATGACTGTGAGGTATTGGGGTGTGTTTGGTACTCGTCACAGCCAGTAACAACATTTGCCCAAAATTACATGAGAGGCCTCTCAAAGATGATAAATCAACAAAAGCCTGAACTTGTCAACGCAGTTACAAACTAGCTAACACTAGAGTTTTTGAACGAATGCAGGAAACATTAGTTTGTGCTAACACTTTAAAGCTATTTCATAACACTTGAATGCCTCGTCGTATCGCTTTAGTTTTGAAAACAGCAGGCCTTTGTACGCCCAGGCCAGCTTTGAGTTTGGTTTCAGCTGTGTAATCTTGTCGTAACATTTGACAGCTTCGTCAAATCTTCCTAAACTAAAAAGTTCGGTCCCATGGTCGTACCATGAGTTGATTTTTTCAACTAGCATTTGATTGCTTTTCTTGTTTAGGTATGTTAAATAATAAAATAATCAATAATTAATGACAATTAGATCATATGAACAAACTTCTCCTCTTATATCCATACAACTTTTTCAAAAATTTTCTTATGAAAATAAAAGTTCTTCAATGGTCTGTAAATTTTTTTTACAGACTATGACTGGCGTAGATTCATACTGGCAAACTCTCAGGATTTTCTAATTCTGTAGTTAGGAATACAAAAATACTATTGATGAGCTGGTCTTGCCATGGCTGAAAAAATGCGTGCCATGGTTTTGTCAAAATTAGGACCAATAGAGACAAAGCCACTCAAGCTAACTATGATTGACAGGCACCAAATATCAAAACCAAACGAGGTGCTCATAAAAATCGAAGCATGTGGCGTCTGTCACTCACAACTTCATGCAATAGAGGGTGATTGGCAGAAATATGGAATACCACCTGGTCTTCCTACTGTTCCGGGCCACGAGGTGGTAGGAAAAGTCGTTGAGATTGGCAAGGGCGTAAGACATTTTGAGATAGGGGACCGTGCCGGAATCTCGCCGTTGCATGGTTCGTGCATGCAATGCCAGTATTGTAAGGATGGAAAGGAGCAGCTCTGTGACTTGGCTGATATTACTGGCGAGTCTCTCATGGGTGGCTATGCAGAATACATTACCGTATCAGAGAATTTTGCCACTTACGTGCCTTCCAACATTGGCCCAGAATTTGCAGCTCCACTATTCTGTGCAGGGCTTACTGCATACAAAGCAGTCAAAGCTAGCGAGCCTGCAAAGAAAAAGAGTGTAGGAATTTTTGGAGTGGGTGGAGTTGGGCACATGGCAATCCAGTTTGCAAAGCTGGAAGGTTCCAGAGTCATCGGAATATCACGCAGTGAAAATCATCTTAACGTGGCAAGAAAGCTTGGTGCTTCTATCATGCAGTATGACTCTGATCAACAAAAGTTTTTGACCAGACTAAAATCACAGGAAGGACTGCTTGATAGTGCCATCGTTTTTGCACCATCCGATAGTGTTGCTGGCACTGCAATCAAAGCCGTAAAAAAAGGCGGAACAGTTGTAATCGGAGTTTTTGGTAACATACCAAACTTTATGGCAGCTGATGAAAAAACTGTCCGCGGTACACTGATTGGATCCATGTCTGACATGCGTGAAGTAGTAAGAATTGCAAAAGAAAATGAACTAAGGGTTATCTCAAAATCATTTCCACTTGAACAAGCAAACGAGGTCTTGTTAAAACTCAAACAATCTGAAATAGAAGCAAGAGCTGTACTGGTACCCTGAAAATCATTTACTATTGACTGATAACCTTGAGAAATGTCTTGATGGGCTTTTGATCGGCAAAATCGTCCAACTCCTTTCTGATTGACTGTACTATGGCAGTGTAGGACTTTCCGTACAAGTTCTTTAAGACCTTGCTTAGGATTTCAGGCTTTTCGTAACAATCACGCAGATTACACTGGTATTCTTCATACAACTGTTTTGTTACTTTTTCCAGTGCTGGTTTCCCAATTTCAAGTAGTGCTCTTTCTATAGCAAAGGCCACAAGCGCTTTTTTGACATTTCCGGTCTCAGCAGGCATTTCTAATTCCTATTTTTTTCAATGCCATTGTTAAGTAAATGTCTGTTTAAAATATTACAAATGATCAAAGTTTCCATCTTTTCATCAATCAATATTTGCAACATGAGACACCAGTTGGTTGGATTATCCTAAGAATAGTATATAAAGACTATAAGTAGTAGTGTTAGACTACATCTCATATGCTTAGAACTTTTGGTCAGGTTAGTCATACCCATAGGATGTTGAGTAGCAAGCAAAGACATGATTTTCTCATATTGCTTAGAATGATGTCAAAGAAAGGGTTTTACGACATTTTAAATTACATTCATGAAAACCATGCCCTACATTATAATGAGGTGTTAAGGTATGCACTTGAGAAAAAAATTATTGACAGCAGAGCTTCTGTAACTATAATTCTTAATGGATTGACAAATCTTGGCTTACTTGAAAGAATAGTGACAAACAGTAGGCCTATTAGAACAAATTATAAACTTAGTAAAAAGGGTCAACTGGTCCTCAATGAGTTAAAGGATCTCGAGATTAATTTTTATAAATAGCAAAAATTTTTCTTGATTTTAATTATTCAGGCTAGTCCACATTTTTTATAATATTGTTGATGATATTCTTCGGCTCGGTAAAATTCTTTGGCTGGTTCTACTGAGGTAACAATTTTTCTGCTATATTTTCCTGAGCTTTGAAGCCTTTCTTTGAATGATTTTGCAGTCTCTTCCTGTTCTTTTGTGTGGAAAAAAATCACAGATCTATATTGTTCTCCCACGTCCGGTCCCTGTCTATTGGGAGTAGTCGGGTCATGGTTTGACCAAAAAGTCCCCAAGATTTCTTCATATGATGTTATCGAGGGATCGTATTCGACCTGAACCACTTCGGCATGACCGGTTTCTCCAGTGCAGACATCCTCGTATGTTGGGTTTGGAAACGAGCCTCCCATGTAACCAACAGTGGTAGATTTGACGCCTTTTAGTTTTGAAAACACTGGTTCGACGCACCAAAAACATCCTGCGCCAAAAGTTGCCTTCATGACTCTGCTATGAAAATTCTTACATTAAAACTAAACTTGTTATAGGGCGAATTTTTATCTCAACAAATATCAGGTCCAGGCACCCGGATCCTTTTTCCAGACACGCACCCCATCGATGAATACCTGGTCCTCTTCCTCAAAGACTGTATGCCACTTTCCATTATGGGGAAATATTCTGTTCATCTGCCTTACTTTCTCGTTTGTGGGAGTTCTGTTTAGCAAGGCTCCCCACCTCATGTTTGGTATCCTTGGCATGATTTCATTGATATCCCTCATATTTTTCCTACCACTTGTCATAACAGGCCTTTATTTTTTTGCTTGTAAAATATATTTTATTGTTATGCAACTATAACGTCACCTTTGAAGCCGTACTCTAGTGATGCGTCTATCTTCCTCAAAGAGTAATTCCTATCTTACCTTTTTTAACTCGATTTTGGGCATGTCTTTTTTATATGATGAAATTGCTTTTTTGAGAGTTTCCGCATCAACCTTTGGCATCTTCATTAGAGAAAGGTATGACTCAATCATCTTGTTTCTTAGCTCGGTAAATGACTTTACGTTATTGTTAAATGACTTTATGTTTTGCC
>JACQFM010000040.1 GCA_016200035.1 Nitrososphaerota archaeon | reverse complement strand
TGATATTCAAAAAAACAAGCCAATCATACTGAAGCACTCAACTAAAGAAACTACAAAGATAGGACTTTCTGTCAGTATTGTCTTAGAAGGAGACTATTCAAAGGCTGGAATAAAAATCCGTGATTATGTCTCACAGACATCGTTGATCACTCCTTATTCCTCCATAACTTTCGAGGAACCAAGTGGAGAAAAATTCCATTATCCAAGAATCGTAAAAGAGATGCCTCCTCCACCAACTATAATCAAACCACATCCACATGGTATTGATGTTGAAACCATTAGGAGAATGATGGTTGATACACATTACCAGATCCCAACAGTAGACACCAAAATGATAGCAAAGGTCAGAAGTGAACTTGGACTGCAGAGGAGGAACCTAAACCCTCAAGGTATCTTAGAAAGGGCCCAAAAACGCTGGTCTGATCTCTCAAGACCAGTTAGAACGGTAATAGCACTAATGTCGTTTCTAAACTTGGACTTTGATGAACTAGCTAAAATTCGTATAGATGATCTTGATATTGCAAATAAGAAACTTACATACTGGAATTTCAGTGATTCTCAATCACATGCCATTGAACTTGACCGACAAAGCCCATTTTATAAACAGCTTGCAAATACTGTAGCTGGAGATACATTACATTCTTTTCTAACAAAAAGATTTCAAAGAGTTGGTCCAACAACCGCGGATAAATTTTCTGAGTTTGCAGGCTTCAAACCCGAAAAAAGAATTGGCAGCATGACAAACGAGGAACTCGTTAAATTCGCAGATTCACTGCAAAAATTTGAAGAATTTCTATCACCTGATCCAAGCTGTCTTGCGCCGCTTGGTGAAGAACCACTTGCAAAGGGAATAATGAAATTTTTTAATCCTGAGTTTGCGTCAGTTATACAACGCAGCGCATCAGCATATTCGGGGTTTCCCTTCATAGTGGAGATGGGTATTGCCTACGGTGGAGACATTCCTCCAGCTGGAATCAGAGTTTTTCGATTTGCCAACAGGATTCCACTTCTTTATGATGAAGGTAGTGATGTTGTACTAAAAGTTGTGAATGAAGTAGACTGGAGCCGGTACAAAGTTAAGGGTGATCCTCCGCTTGTTATTGTTTCTCATATTTGTTCTACAAGAATTCCATACAAAACTGTAGGTAAAGAAAACGTTGCAGATAGGCCTGAATTAGAGCGCGAGCTTAAGAATGCGTTGCAATATCTTGCTAGAAAATTAGCCGTCCACATGTCTAGACAGGGAATGGCTGACATGGCAAAAAAGAGAGCAAACCTATACTCCAAATATATTCCACTTGTCGCACAATTTGTAACGGAGCTTTCTGAAAATAAAAAAGAACCAAATTATAAACAACTAATACAGAAGGGAAGTGAAATTGAAGAGCAGCAAATCTAAAGCTACAAAAACAGCAGAGGCTAAAAAGGAAAGACTTCTTGCACTTTTGAAAAGTCATGGGTCATCCATTTACAGCGACCTTGACAAAGGCAAATTCCCACAGTTTACAATCCCTAGCAGATCTGTTAGTAACATAGTATACGATAAAAAACTACGACAATACATACTTGGAAAAGCAGCCGCATTACGTAGCGCAAGAAACATGTCTCAACTTCGCTCATTTACCCAACTATCTTGGCTGGCTTTTTTTGTAAACCGGCTCATAAGGGAAGGCAAGTCATCAACACTCAGAGACATCTACTATTCATCCCAAGCCTTTGCCATAGACTTTGAGGATCAACCTGAATCCGACAACATAATTGTTGATCTGGAAGCCATACTTACCCATGCCCGTGAGGATCTTCACATCTTTCCTGAAGAAAGAAGCAGCGTATTTGGTGACCTGACAATAGAATACACTGTACCTGGATACGAGGGAAAGAGAGTAAATCTTTCAGATCATCCTGACGGTTACCTCATTGGTCCTAGTCTGAGCAGTGCCGAGATAGTAGACACTAGTGCAGAGCTTGTGATAGCTATTGAGAAAGGTGGTCTATTTACAAGATTTGTTGAGGAAAAGGTTCACAAAAAGTTCAAAGCTATCATAGTCGATACAGCTGGTCAGGCTCCACGATCAACAAGATATCTTCTTAAGCGCCTCAATGCGGAAATGGGCCTACCTGTTGTCATCTTAGCAGATGGTGATGTGTATGGTGAGCACATTGCAATGGTTATCAAATCAGGTTCTGCAAATGCAGCTCATTTGCGTGAGCTTACTGTTCCTGATGCAAAATGGCTTGGTGTATGGGCTACAGATATTGAAAAATATAAACTTCCTACAATTCCTATGACAGAATCAGATATTAAAAGAATCTATGAATTACAAAAAGATCCTCGTTATCAAGAGGGCAACTGGAAAAAGCAATTGGAAGTTTTCTTGAAGTTAAAAAGGAAGGCAGAACTAGAAGCCTTTTCCAAATATGGTCTGACCAATATCACAGACAAATATCTGCCAGAGAAATTGGAAATAGCAAAGAGTCTATAGTTTTTTAATTCTTAACGTGAGAACTCCGTTTCTGTATTTAAAATCATGAATTCCCATGTCGGGAGTGGATTCGATAGCTACTTCTTTGGAGAATTTTCCTGAACCTCGGATGTATAAGATGCCATCGATCAACCTTACGGATACCTGATCTTCTGGGCCTGGTACCTCTGCAACAAATACTATTTCTTGCTCTCCTTTCATCAAATCATAAACCCAGTTCTTTGTATCGCTCTCTTTTGGTACGTATTGAGGTTGATTTTCTTTTGTCATCTTCTTGAGAACTCTCACCCAGTAGATCATGATTGCAGCGGTAATGCCAATGAAAATGAAGCTGACATATCCTTGTGAAGCCCGCAATGAGAGTACGTACACTACACCTAGGAACAATAATACCATTAAAGGTATGATAAAATCAATCGATTTGTCATTTGAATACCTTCTTTTGTAGCTGGTCAACTTGTCTTGCATATTCAACCATTACACCAAATATAAAGGATCTTTGCCTTTTGGTATGTCAGATTTTTATAACATGGGATTTACTTAGTCAACAATTTGGATAGTTCTGGAATTCCAAAAAAAAGATCGAAGAAAGAATTGTTTACAAAAGGTTCCTTGATTGCTGTAATAATCAGCATTCCATCTCTTGCGACATTTTTCTTGGCTTGGTTTTTACTTCAGAATTTAATTGAGGCAGCGATCATTGGTCTGGTTGTGCACTTTATTGCTATGGGATTTGTGGTAAAGACTGCAAAAAAGATCCTAGGTGCAAAATATTAGGTGGTCTTCCATCTTTTGTATAACTTGTGTTCTATTCCAAACTGATCAAGACATTTGCCCACAGTATGATTAACTAAATCATCTATGGTTTTTGGTTTGCTATAGAATCCTGGCATCGGAGGTAAAATTACCACACCAATTCTTGCAAGCTTGAGCATGTTTTCTAGATTTATGCTAGTAAGAGGTGTTTCGCGTGGTACTAGTACAAGTTTTCTTGACTCCTTTATTGTTACGCCAGCAGCCCGCACTACAAGTGTCTCATCATAACCATTAGCGATACTAGATAGGGTCTTCATACTACAGGGAATTACAATCATACCATCAGTCTTATGGGTCCCACTTGAGACACTAGCTGCCATATTGGATTCGTCAGAGTAGTGTGTGGCAAGTGATTTTACGTACTTTAGATCATAATTGGTTTCTAAAACCAGACATTTTTTTGCCCATTCTGAGATAATAAGATGGGTTTCTACTTTACACTGTTTGAGAACCTCAAGTATTCGTACTCCGTAAATGATCCCAGTACTTCCAGTTATTCCTATAACTAATTTCATAACATGATTCAAGTAATTCGATATTTAATTGCCACTATGAATTTTGACTACAGCACCTTTAATTATAACAGAGATTTTTTCATGCGCTATGAGTGTGAGCTTGGATACTGTGGAAGATAAGTTAGTATCAGAAGTTAGACTTTCTCCACTTCAAGCAAAAGTTTTTGTTTTAGTGGTAAAAAACGGAAAGATGACATCAGAAGCTATTGCATCAAGTCTACAAATACCAAATGATGAGGCTACAAAGACTGCTAGCGAACTCATTGAGCTCGGTGGTTTTATTGATTTTTCAAAAACAGAATTTGAAGCTATGCATCCTCGATTTGCAGTTGTAAACATGTACAGAAGAATGTGTCAGAGAGAGAACATTCAATTTAAAAAAAATTTGCTTGTAGATAACATTGCAATTGTTTTGGAAAGACCTTATGACGATGCAAGAACTAAATAGAACCAAACGTGGTGAAAAATAATGGCCATAGATCAGGACACATGTAGCCACCAAATTGTTTACTATGGAGTTACAAACATAAATTATGATAACCGAACAATTGGCTCTGTAGATATTTGGCGCTGTGTTATATGTAAAAAGCATTTTTGCGAGGAAAAACAGCTAGGCATAGAGAGTATAGTGGATTACGTTGGAATGCCCAAAATAAGTTCTGAACAGAAATGGGCTGTCCTTATATGCAATCTAAAAAAGCACAAAGAGAGATGGAGACTGATTAAAATAAAGAAAGATGATGAAATACAACACGAATGCTTAGACGAGAAGGTAATTACACTTGCGGTAAAAGAATTCCAAGTCAATGATGAAAAACACTGGAACTTTCTAATAGAAAATTCCGTTAATAAGGCAGTAGAGATCTAGGTTCTTTATATGAACATGATAGTTCGTATTAATAACGTACATGGAAGTCAGATTGCAGCCAAAATTACTGGAACTTTTACTATGGACGAACACTCCTTTAGGTTCAACGCAATAGCGTTTGGAAGGATAGGTGGGCATAATATAGGTGCAAAAATTTCTAAAACTACTCAGAAGATGCTTATGAAATTAGGCTACAATGTTGATGATGTGATAAATTTGCTTCAGCAAAAATTGGTACGTGGAGATATTATTTTGCCAGAAGGAATCACGAAAGAAACATTTGCAGATGGTTAAAACTCAGCTTCCGATAATGCTTTTTCACATGCGCAGTTCCTTTTTTGTGAAATAAATTCAGGAAGTATAGTGAGTATTTTTTTTGTTTTTTCGACATTTCTTGATAAGGTTTCAATAACCTCTTTTGCAGTAACCGGTTTATCTGCCCAAACATCATAGTCTGTTACTGTAGAAATTGAAACATAACACATCTGTGCCTCTCTTGCGAGTTGGCACTCAGGCACCAGAGTCATACCAATCACGTCAGCACCTATGACATCTTTATAAAATTTGGATTCTGCCCTAGTAGAAAATCTGGGCCCTTCTATGCAGATATACGTGCAATTTTTGTGTAAAGCAATATTCAATTTGTCAGCTGCACTGCTTACAGCATTTTGTAGCTCTGGGCAAAACGGATCTGCAACTGATATGTGAATTACCCTTCCTTCCTCATAAAAGGAATATTTCCTAGATTTTGTAAAGTCAATAAATTGTGAAGGTAAAACGAAATCTCCTGGCTTTAGTTTTTGTTTCAAACTTCCAACTGCAGATGGAGCAATTATTCTTTTTATGCCCATTTCTTTGAAAGCCCAGATATTTGCTCTGAAATTGATCAAATGAGGAGGTATGTTGTGCTTTTTTCCATGTCTTGGCATAAAGGCTATTTTTTTGCCCTTGAATGTACCAACTGTTATAGAATCTGATGTTTTTCCAAATGGCGTATCTACTGTAATTTCTTTACTTTCCTTAAGAAGACCTGAATCATAAATTCCAGTGCCACCGAAGATCCCTATTTCTGCTTGTTCCATTAGTACTTCACAAGAGATTCATATCTGTAGTTTTTAATTACTTCTGAACCTTTTAGATCAGTCAATTCAACTATAAACGCAAATCCTGCAACTTTGCCTCCTATCTTCTCAACTAATCTTGCTGCAGCCTTTGCTGTGCCGCCTGTTGCCAGAAGATCATCACATATGAGTACCCTCTGTCCTTTTTGTACGGCATCAGATTGAATTTCCATCGTTGCATTTCCATACTCTATATTGTATGACACTTTTTCTGTTCTCCCTGGTAACTTACCTTGTTTTCGTACCATGATCATTCCCTTCTTATTCTTTAATGATAAAGCACATGCCAAGGGAAATCCTCTTGATTCTATTCCTGCGATAAGATCTAGTTCGCTTGCTTTGTACCGTCTGGAAAATTCATCTACTATAAAGGAGATTATTGCTGGATCTTTTAGAAGAGGACTTATATCTCTAAATAAAATACCTTTTGTGGGAAAATCTGGAAACTCGATAATTTTTTCTTTAAGGTTCACATTAGCTAGGCAAGACGGGGAAGTAAAAAGTATTTCTAATTAAACCTCTGTTAACTATTTCACTGTAAACGTTGCCTCTACAGTCTTTGTTGGAGCTTGTACATGTATTGTGTACGTTCCTGGACTGAAACCTGAGGGAACCTGCCATACTGTATCATAATCACCATGGCTTGTCGATGTTATGCCAAGTCTTTCAATCTCAGTTTTTTCAGATCCAAGTATAGTAATGATTAGATTGGACGACTGGCCAGCTCCACTCCCAGCAATATTCACAATGTCACCTACTCGATATTCTGGAGGGTTTTTATCCAGAACTATTGTCATATTCTCTTCTTTGGTCTTTACTGTAAGTTCTTTGGATACGTGATTGACACCACTTTGTGCTTCAATTACCCAGACTCCTTGCTGGGCATCGCCAGGAAATCTGAAGACAGTTGATGAGAAAATTCCTTTTTTATCGCTTAATACATCTACAGTTTTTATTTTATTATCGCCAGGGTCCTTTAGGCTAATAGTTATTATTGAATTCGGACTAGTTTCACCTAGTAATAAAATAGGGTCACCAGGCAGAAAAGTGTCTTTTATTGTCTTAATAGTTATGGGACCGGAACCAGTTTGCAAACCGATTGAGAACTTTGTTTCCACTTTCTCGTTTCCTCTTGTAATCACAGCTGAGTATACTCCAGGAGAGTATCCACCCACATCTAGTGTATACGTGTAAAGACCATCAAGTCCTATGGTGATTGTATCTGCAAATTTTTGTTTGTCAGATGGATCGATTATAATTAAACTAATTTTGGAAGATGGTTGTCCTCTAATGTTGATGATCGCGTGTTCTGTAGTTTTGTAATTTACTTGATCCATTTTGATTATAAGCGGAGGTTGAGGTACTGCACCAACACCAAAAAGTATCACTGCTTCTTCATTCTGCTGCGTTGCATCTACGACGTAAGTACCTTTCTTTGCAGCAATGTCTAGATTGTATTCAAAGGATACCTTCCCATTGTTACCCACCTGAATTTGCTTTGAGTATAATTCTAAACCAGTAGGTTCCTTCACAACAAATTGTATATTTTGATTTGGTATAGCTGTGCCGTTTATAATTACAGTTTCACCTGCTTCATACTTCTCTTTTAAAGGAGACAGGATAATCTTGCTTGTAGTCTCAACCGTGTATGGATGAAAAACTGTGTTCTTGCCATCTGTAACCTTTATTATATAATTTCCAAGGGCACGGTCTATTGGGACCACATGTGTTAAGGAATATGCACCTGTACTGTCAGTTTTTACTGTAGACGTGGTAATACTTTGACCGTCCGAGTTTTCTATGGATATAGTCAACGTTATGTCAGATGGACCAGTTCCAGAAATTGTCTTGGTATCTCCCCTATGGTATACATTATCTGCATTAATGGTCAACTTCACATTCTGAGCAGGTGCAATCCTTGTTAGCGACTCCTGTATTCTAAGGCTTACTACTTTCTGGTTCCCTCCAATATCTTTGACAACAAAATCAGTCCTATCTGGTTGTTGGTTTTCTGGAATCTTTGCACTTGCTACAAAATTACCGTTGCTACCAGTAACAAAAGATGTAATCTTGTTGCTGCCAATATAGAAATCAAGTTTCTCATTTGGACCAAACCCTTCCCCAACAACACGCATAGAAGAACCCACTCTTGGTGTACTAGGAATCAGTCTGAAAACTGATTTATCAGAGATTACTGGAGATTGCTCTCCATTGTTATTTTCTTTGGATGTATTATCTTGTGGTGTCGTATTTTCTTGTGAGGGAGTTTGGTTAATGCTTGATCCTGAACCTAACTCAACGCCCTTTTCATCAAATGCTTTCCATTTGAAGACTGCATTTGGTTGTGATGTTTTAATTGTGAATTTTATAGATTCACCAGGTTTGAGCGAAGCAGTTGAAGTAAATGTTATGATATCAGCAGATGTCTTTTTCCCAAACCAACCATTCTCTGTTTGAAATGATTCAACACTCCCACCTTTTTCAGTCTCCAAAATTATTGATTTTATTGCAGAAGTACTTTTCTCACTATTCTTATATTCTAAGATCGTGGCTCCTTCACTTTGAGTAGATGCTACTGTAATGAATCCAGATGCTGCTTGGGAGCCTACGAAAGGAATCAATGTGCCAGCAACTAATAAAAATGACAGAAGAATTCCTCTGCTAAATTTGTCGGCCATAGGAAAGCACAATCTTTCTCTAAATTAAACCTTAACCAGCTATTGTACTAAAATTATCATTTTTTTGAGATTTGAAAAGTATCAATGATGAGTAAAGTACAAATTTTAGCTCATCGAAGATTTTCATTTATCTTAAACGAGTAACTGTTTCTGATACGATGTTTTGATTTTGTCGTATTCTTTCTGCAATCAGGCGATACAATGCTCTGAATTGGTCTTTAGTTTTGTCAGACAGGAATTCTG
>JACQFM010000038.1 GCA_016200035.1 Nitrososphaerota archaeon | reverse complement strand
AACCACATGTCCCTTTTTGACAAAACCAAGTTTTTTAAAATTTGAAAAGCCATACTCTATCTTACACATTATGTATCCAACAAGCTTCCTGTTAATTTCAGCAACAAGAAAGGATTCAGGAAGTTCGGCAAGAAGGCTCTCGTAAAAATAGTCTGAATAGTGTTCTGGGAGTGTCTTCATGTTTATCTCCATTACCGGTATGATGTCGCTTGGATCACATCTTCTGATAACACAATCTCCAATTTCTCTGAGCGCTACTTGCAATTCAACTGATCTTAATATGACAATTATTTAACTTTAAGCGGGTAAAGGAATTAATTTGCAGAAATTTGGAGTCATATCTGTTGAGTGAACCTACATACGACGAGGTAGTATCAATGGTCTCGTCCCTTTTTGTTATAAAAGGAATTGGACAGAACTTTGATGGCCTCCAGTTTGAAATTGAAGAGAGCGGGTTTAAACCAAAGTTCGTCCAGCTTGCACAAAAGCTCGAATCAAAAAATTTGGTGCCCAGACTCGAGAGAGTTGATGGTAGGGCGTACCTTTTAGTAGCAAGATTCCATCCTCCAAAGTCAAGGCGTGCATGGATTCCAAGATTACTATTTGCAGCAACCATAGCAGTAGTAATGGTTGATGGATATTACAGAACCATTGATGCAAATTCTATTGTTCGTATAGGTGACCCCTTACAGATAGCAGTACTTTATACGGCTTCTTTGATTGGAATATTGGGAGTTCATGAGCTAGGCCATATAACAGCTGCAAAGTGGCACAAGATTAAGACAAGCTGGCCCTACTTTATTCCTGGAATTCCCATCATAGGCATACCTACTTTTGGGGCACTCATTATGTCACGCAGCTTCACGATAAACAGGGACATACTTTTTGATATAGGAATATCAGGTCCAATTGCAGGACTTGTTGTGGCAATTGCTGTCTCAATTTATGGCTCATATCTTTCTCCCGTAATTTCGGAAACTCAGGCTCAAGCACTTTTTGCCCATTCACAGCTTGTTGAGATGCATGAGAACATAATCATGACTCTTACATTGCTCATGGCTGGAAAAGCAGCTTCTGGAATACAGGTGGTTATGTCCCCAGTAATGTTTGCAGCTTGGTTAGGATTTCTTATAACATTCTTGAATCTTCTTCCAGCATGGCAGTTAGATGGCGGTCATATAGCCCGCGCAACTTTTGGAAGAAAATGGCACAGGATTTCAACATATGCAAGTATTGGTGTTTTGGTTGCTCTTGGATATACAATTATGGCACTTTTTGTTCTTATGTTTAGCATGCGAAGTCCTGATGCAAAACCGCTTGATGATATTTCTCAGCTTTCAAGTAAAAGAAAAAAAATGTTCATATTTGTGATTGGTCTTGCCGTTCTCTGTGCCCCGTTGCCATTTTCAATACTGCGTTAGCAAAACATGTGAGCCATCCGGAACAACTGCAATCTTCTGCCTTGCTCCATGAGCCTTTAGGATATGATCTACTGCTTCTTTTATTCCGTTAAAGGTCAACATGCTTAGCTTATCCTTTGTGTAAAATTCTGGCAATATAGAAACCATACCTATCTGGAATTTCTTTTCGATCTCAGTGAAAAATAACAAATCTTCCATCCCATCCACATACTTTGCAGGGCTCTTGAGTCTATCCAAACTCATCCTACCTTCGATATATTGTTGAATGGCTTCTGATCCAACACCGCCACCACATTCTGCTAAAAGTATTGCAAGTCCATCTTCCTTAATCGATTCAGCACAATTCCAAACAGAGGTAAGAGATTTACCAAGCGTTCGTCCGCTACTTTCTTTTCCAGTACTAATAATCATTGAACGATGTTTTTCTTCTTCAGTTTTGGCTATTGAAAGAAGGGATTTTGATACGGAAGATGTACTTGATGGGTGACCAGTAGACAAATCTATTATTCCCGATGAGTTTGCCACCATCTCAACTGCAGATATCTCAAATGTATCTGTAAATTTCTGTGCGACAGCAATGTTTGCAAGATCTTCTCCTGGAGATGGAAGATCACCCTTTCTTTTTTCATAAGCCGTTAGCATGTGGTCTTTTCCAAATCTCCTTACCAACTTTGTTGAGATGGTATCATACCCAAATAGACCATCAAATTCCAGCTCGCCAACAAAAACCAGATCTGAGTTTGTAAGCCCCGATTCATCAAACTCTGAGATGGTCAGTCCAGAATTTGAAAAAACTTTTTTGACAGCACTTAGCATGTACTTGTCCTTTCAATTAGGAGAGAAATCACTTTTTCGACTGCTTTTGAGTAATTTAGGATTACAAATTCTGCCGGTTTAGCAAGATCTAATTGTTCAAGTTTGGCTACAATTTCAGCATCGGTCAGATTTGTCCCTCTTGGTTCAATTTTTTTGTCAAGATTTTCTGCTCTTATATCAAGTACCACATCAGTATGACCATAACTAAGCCAAATTTCTGGCATAAGACTAACGATAGGACAATTAAAATAAATCTATCATAGTTAATTTTGCTGTGGAGTTTGTCAAAGAATTTGCAATGTTTTTACACCAAAATGGTGCGATAAAATTCGGAAATTTCAAACTATCTAGTGGAAAGGAAAGTTCATACTATATAGATCTAAGGATAGTCCCAAGTTTTCCTCATCAATTTCGAAAAATGATAAAAACGCTTCAAAATTTAATATCAGAAAAAATTGGATTGGATAATTTTGACTGTATTGCTTCAGTCCCAACATCTGGGCTTGTAATTGGCTCAGCCCTTGCGTTTGAGGTTGTAAAACCTCTCATCTACATACGAGAAAAGCCAAAGGAACATGGTACTGAAAACGTGATAGAGGGTAAAATACCAAAGGGGGCAAGAGTTCTCCTTGTGGATGATGTTGCAACTACCGGCCTTTCTTTATTAAACGCGGTAAGGGCCCTCAAGAAGGCTGAAATGATTGTCACAGATGCATTTACAATAATAAACAGATTTGAAGGAGCACGAGAGCTTCTGGCATCAGAAAACGTCAGGTTGTACGAGGTTACCGATATAGCCGCACTAACATCTTTTTTGAATAAAGAAAACATTCTTTCCAATCAAACTTTTGAAGAGATCAAAAAACAAATAGGTCTAATCTGAAGCCAAAAAAAAAGGCTTGCAGAGTTAGCTTTCGTAGATCATCAGTTCTTTTTCTTCTAGAAGGGTGTGCAAGTTGTGTACTGCTCTATATACTTCGGACTCTTTTTTTGCACCTGTACAAACTAGTTTTCCAGATGCAAAAAGCAAGATAACTGTCTTTGGATCAAGCATTCTGTGTATTAACCCAGGGAATTGCTCGGGCTCGTACATACTTCTTGGTAGGTTTCTGGCTGCTTGTTCTAGGTGGATCTTTCCTCCTAGACTCGCTGATGCCACTATGTTCTGGATTACAATGACGGCATCCTTTTTTATTTTAATACCACCTTTTCGAAGTTTCTGCACTACGCTCCTTACTGCCTTGATGGCTTGTTCCTCAGATTTTGCTCCTGTGCAAACCATTTTGCCGGAACTAAAGATCAGCGTTGCAGTCTTTGGAGATTTTAGTCTGAAGACTAAACCCGGAAATTGATCAGGATGATATTCTACATCTGGGAAGGTTTGTGTGATGACATTAAGATCAATTTTTTGATCTACCGAAGCTGAGGCCACAACATTTTCTATACTGACTATTGGCTTTGTTTGAGGCATGTCTGGTTCCTTAT
>JACQFM010000036.1 GCA_016200035.1 Nitrososphaerota archaeon | reverse complement strand
TGCAGCAGGATGAATGGTAAGAAAATAGTGCTGACTGTTTTTTTCAATTAGTTTGCCTCGATTTTTTGTTATCGAATCTCCACCTAAAAGAGAGTTGTAAGCAGTATTTCCAAGTATGCATATTATCTTTGGCTTGATTATCTCCAATTCCTTTGCCAAGTGATCAGAGCAGGCGTCCTTTTCTTCAACAAGAGGTAAACGGTTTTCAGGAGGCCTACACTTTACAACGTTCGTAATAAAGACAGCGTCTCTTGAAATGCCAGCGTAATCTAGGGCCTCTGACAAAATCTTGCCTGCAGAGCCCACAAATGGCTCGACCTGTAGATCTTCATTTCTGCCAGGTGCTTCACCTATGAACAAGATTTCTGCCTTAGGATTGCCTTTACCAGGGACAGCATTGGTTCTTGATTTTGAAAGGCCGCACTTGACACATGAGATTACTTTGAGTCGTAACGCATCTATCTGATCTGACATTCTATGATCCTACACTTTTTACGGTTGCTACTCCTCGAATGTGAGGCCCTCCGTTTCCCATCCTCATAGTCTGCATTGGATCTCCTTTTCCACAGTTTGTAACAGGCCTTACGGTAAAGTCCATTCCGCAAGCATCAATAGAGTTGAAAAATTCTGGTGCAGTTCCCATAACTATGACATCTCTTAACAGCTGGGTAGGCTCGCCATTTTCTATTTTCTGTGCAAACTGACAAGAGATACTCCAGTTATACCTCATCATATCTATAGATGGAATCTTCATGTTAGATATTAGATAGCCGTTTTTAACTTCCCTGATCATTTCCTGAGGATCCCAGTCTCCTTTTTCAATACAAGTGCATGACATTCTAATCAACGGCATAAACTCGTATCCAGATGCTCGCATACCTGAGTTTGGTGCTGTACCAAAAATAGATGCAGTCTCTCTGCTTTGCATATGATTTTCAAGTACTCCATTTTTAATCAATGACTTTTTTTTAGCTAAAACACCTTCATCATCATACTTGTACCAACCAAGAGAATCTCCTATTGTCGGATCATCTATTACCGACAGCTCTTTTGAACCAATTTTTTCTCCAAGCTTTCCAGACCACCACGCTCCACCTGCCCAAGCCATCTCCTTTCCTAATACCCTGTCTGCTTCGGATGGATGTCCTAGAATCTCATGAGTTAGTAGTGCAACAAAATCAGGATTCATGACTACAGTTGCCTTTTCTTCTTTAGCTGCTTTTGCGTCTATTAGCTCCGATGCCTTTTGTGCTATAAAATCGGCAATTTTTGTTAGATCATTTTTGCCAAGAATCGTCTCCATGCCACCCCTGCCACCCTCCGTTGTATTTACTGATTCTGTTAATCCAGATTCATGTGCTGTGGCAGTCAAGTAAGCAATTGTATCCGTATATGTCTGTGATATTTTTGCACCATCACTACTTACAAAATATTTTGAAAATTTTTCATAGCCTATAGATATCGATGACTTGTTTACTCGCTTTTTGCTTTTCATTATACTATCACACTCTAATCCAAGTTTTGCCAGCTCGTCTATTGTGGGCTCTTTTGATACTGGAAAATTTACCTTGTCTACATATGCCCGAGTCTCTGCAAGTCTTACCTTGAGTTTTTTTCTTTGAGAATGGTATAGCGCACTTTTTGTTGCCTCCCTAGCTACTTCTTTTATTTGCTCTAAAGATTTTGGATTTGAAATAGAGTAAAATCCCCAAGATCCTTGAGCAAGAACACGTATACCCATTCCCACATCGGTTGAGGAAGTAAAATGCTCAATCTCACCGTTTTCTAAAAGAAATCCATCTCTTGTTGTTCTTTCAGCTCTTACGTCACAATACTGGCAACCACTCTGAAGTGAAAGTTCAACTGCTTTGTCGGCAAAATCTTCTAAGCTCAACAGTTGGTTCGGCTTTTTTCAAGTATTTTTTGTTTGTGCTATAAAGGACCTCGTTGTTGCTGAACTTTGGGCAAAGTAAAGGTAAATGTTGTCCCTTTTCCTACCTCGCTTTCGGCCGAGATGGTACCACCGTGTGCTTCAATAATACCCTTGCTTATTGACAGACCAAGGCCACTCCCACCTTTTTCTCTAGTAGTTGAAGTGTCAACCTGATAGAATCTTCTAAATATTTTAGGTAGAGCCTCGTTGGGTATGCCCCTGCCATTGTCTCTAACTGAGATGTAAACCTCGTCTCCGCCATCTCGTACCAAAATCTCAACTCTTCCTTTCTTTTGCTCTACGGCTCTAAAGCTATTCTTTATCAGGTTTGTAAGAACCTGATGTATTCTCTCTTCATCATAGAGTGCATAGACATCTGCGTCTAGGTTTGTTGTAAGTGTAATTTGGTCTGCCATTGCCTGAGGAGCCATTATTGCAATAGTTTTTTGTATCGTAGAGTGTAGATTGCTTACCTCTTTTTTGACCTTGAGCTGACCTAGCTCTAACTTTTGAGCATCAAGTAGATCGGTTATCAATTGCAAAAGCGATGTCGAGCTTGACTTGATTATCTCAATTCTTTCTTTCTGGTTTTTGTTAAGCTGACCAAGATGTCCTGCAAGTAATATATCTGCATATCCTTGGATTGGAACAAGTGGAGTTTTTAGCTCATGTGTAATCATGGCAAGAAATTCATCCTTTGCAATCTCGATTTTTTTTGCTTCGTCTTCTTTTTCCTTTATGGTAGAAGTCATTGTATTAAATGCCTCAGAAAGATATCCTATTTCGTCATGTGACTTGTACTCAAATTTTTCGCCGTAGATTCCTTCCTTTACTCGTGAAAGAGCTGCGGTGAGTGCCTCAAGCGGGTTTAGTGACTTTCGAATAGAACTCAATACAAATACAAAAACTGCAATGTCTGCCACAAGCAAGCCTTGTACATAATACCCTCTCTCTGTAGATCTTTTATCCAGTGACACATTCCATCCGTTAACTAATTCTCCAATTGATGATAACAAGTCAATGCGTTTTACGTTAAGATCTTTTAGTGCTGTGCCAAATTCTTTTGAAATAAGAGATTGGGATTCAATTGTCATTAGTTTCAGCTGTATTGCCTCCCAAAGAGGATCTAAACTTCTCAGCGAGTCAGAATTTTCTCGCGGTATTGGTGATAACGTTTCTTCTTTTATATCAAGCCCAGAAAGATCCAGATCTGTCAGGGGGCGCTGCAACAACTCTCTCAAATATGCCTCAAAAAGAATTCTGTCCTTTCTAATTTTGTCATGTATATTTCCGCCTTCCCCAATTGAGATAAGAAGAGTGTCTTCACCTATCAATTTTGATGTTTGTTGAAGCTTCATTGCAATCTCTTTGTGTTTGTTATAGTTTCTGTCAAGCCCTAACAGCTCCCTTTGAACATTATCAGTTGTTATTACGAATTCACCGTTCTTTTCTAAAACATATTTGAGTGCATTTCTAACATCAGGATCAAAGACTGCTTCTACCTGAATTTTTTTTGCAGTTTGCTTGTACGAGTCCCAAGAAGCTCTAACTTTTTCATATATCGATAAAAGATCTGATGGCACAGCAGAAACGCTAACGCCCCCAAGGTCACCGCCACTTCTTAATGTATTAAATGTATTATCAAACTCATTTATTTTTGTTAAGAGGTTTTGTCTATCTCCTTCATTTCTGCTTGCGATCGAGTTTGCCAAGCTACCAACGCCTTCCGCTGTTACCTTGAGATCGTTTGCTGCAATAACAGAGTGAGAATCTGCAGTACCTTGTTGTGCGGTAATCAAAAGCAATGCCAGATTGATAACTGCTGCGGCGATTATGACGGCCAAAAGTAAATAGGTTTTATGGATAATCTTCACAAATCAATCAAGAATTTGAGGCTCTATAAAA
Source organism: Nitrososphaerota archaeon (assembly GCA_016200035.1). Taxonomy (GTDB): domain Archaea; phylum Thermoproteota; class Nitrososphaeria; order Nitrososphaerales; family Nitrosopumilaceae; genus JBBDNF01. The sequence goes on along the minus strand of JACQFM010000036.1, from coordinate 10,322 downwards.
GTTGATATTAAACTTATCTACAAACTAGATAAAATGTCTGATAATTTTTTAAAAATAGCTAGAAAAGAAATTCAGGATGAACTGGACTTGCTACAAAAGATCATAGCAAATTGTAAAAATGACTCTGATGTCTCAAATAACGCCAAGGAAATAGAAAGACATCTTCACAAGATAAAGGGTCTTGCGCCAATGATGGGCCAAGTGGGCGTTGGCGAGGTAGCACGGGTGTCTGATGTGATTCTCAAGCATGTTATCTCAAATGGTATTCTTCACGGTACGTATCAAGCTCTTGTGCAATCAAACATGCTAATGAGAGAACTTTTTGGTGGCTCTACAAAGAAGGATCTAACTGAATTTAAGAATAAGATTCGCCAGAAATTTCCCTCGTTACGGTACTGACATACCCTCATCTTAAATAGGAATAATCTGATTATTTTCTAGAAAGATGGCTCGGATATTGATTGCTGATGACTCGGATGCAATAAGACTGGTTTTGAAAGATATTATGCAGATTGGTCATCACCAAGTTGTCGGCGAGGCCATCAATGGGGTAGAAGCGGTAAAGATGTACGAGTCCTCAAAGCCTGACATCGTACTACTTGACGTTGCTATGCCAAAAAAGGATGGTTTTTTTGCCCTTAAGGAAATAATTGCAAAGGATCCAATGGCCAAAGTCATCATGATTACTGCAACTGATAACTTGAAAACGATAAATGATTGTATTTCAGAAGGTGCGCTGGCATACATTTTAAAACCGTTTGACTTCGAAGATGTCTTAAGATCAATTAACATGGTTCTTGAAAAACACCTGTGAAAACTACAAATTAACTGCCCTGAAGGCCTCACTTGTTGTCCACGTTGCCTGATCAATTTTGAACCTGTTGTTACATCTCATACAAAGGTAATCATTTGAGGGTTCAGCAAATTTTTCACCACAGTCTATACAGATATAATAATTTTCCATTGCCCTGTAATCAACTCCAATAGCTTGTATCTCTTTGTGACATTTTGGACAGATATTATCCTTATATGAATTCTCAAGAGAGACATTGCCACACTTGAAGTGTTCTATTAGCTTGCCATGCTTGAAATTTGACCTGTTACATGAGGGGCAATGAAAAGAAAGTCCTATTTTTACAGAACCGCATAGATTGCAAGAAATTTCTTTGATATCACCCAATCCAACTATTTTATTCTCTGACTCTAGCTCGTGTAGGTATTGCAAGGCATCTTCTTTCTTAACATTACAATATTCTGAAATTCTTGCTAGGCTTATCCTCGTAGATGATTTTAAATGAGAATCAATTTGTTTTTGTACGTCTACAGGTTTATCTTCAAGAATCTTGTCCTCTTCTTCTAGTACCTTCATAGTATTTTTTAGATTTTCAAATCTTATTGGTTTTTCAAGATACAGATATGCACCGTGTCTTAGAACATCCTTGATAGATTCATCTCCCTTTTCGCTTGCGGTCTGAATTACGATTTTAGTGTCAGGACGTATACTAAATATTTGCGTCATCACCACATCGGCATTCATGTCTGGCAAGTTATAATCAAGTAAGATGATCGGCATTTTGTTAGCCTTTACGAGATCGCCAAAGACCTGTACAGCCGCTTTACCCGTATTGCAGGTGTGTATATTTTGGTAACCAAGTTTTTTTAAAAATTCACTTAGGAGAATAGTCGTAGCAACACTGTCCTCTATTATAAGAACGTCCTTTTTTTGAAAAGACATATTATAATTCAAACCATTTGTGAATTTTAAATATGCTAGTCTTCAGAAATGAATACAATTGCCTACACAAAATTAGAGATTCACAGGTGTCTATTCTAACAGGTACTTTATTAGACATGAATTATCCCTATCTGAATCAGATATTGTATCCCTAAGACAAAATCTTTGTCAGATATCTGCCCTTCCGACCACCACTTTGCGTTATTTTTAACCCATGCTGGCACAACTTGGCTTGTCTCTGTATTTCCTTTACTAGTAGATGGAATTACAATTATTTTTTGTCCAATCAAATATTGAATTCCTTTTGCAAAGTCTGAAGTAGTTATCTGATCACTTGACCACCATTTTGCGTTGTTTCTTATCCATGACGGAATTATCACTTCTGGTTCTTGTGATTTTATTTCGATTATTTTTTTCTCTCCTGATGTTACAAAAAATTGCTCTGATTTGAAGATCTTTCCGTCATCTGTAGTAGCTACAGCAGCATAGGGCTCCTTCTTACTACGAGTTGGTAACATATCTACCCAAGGAGTAAAGCCACCCTCATCTGTTTTTGCAGAATATATCCAATTTTTGACCATGACACCAGCTAGGGGTTTGTCGTTGACATCTGTTACATGAAATCTAATTTGCGCAGTTCCAGGAATGTAAAGACTCTCCTGAATTACGCTATTCTCGGGAATTTTCTTCCAATCGCTTGAGAAAAAGAACCGACCATTAGCGTAGACTTCTTCAAGATAGGAATGATTTCCAGGAAGAGCTACCCATGCAGTCTTGTTGTCAAGCAAAAATCCTTTAGCAGCTGGAATTTTTGTATACAAAGTATCGTAAGAATCTTGAAAGATAGCTATTTCTGAAGAGAGATTTTTAAAATCGTACTTTTCTGAAGGATCTTTAATTTGTAAAACAATGGCAGATGTCTCTTTTGACTGGGGTAAATTAAAGACATAGTTTGTATGATTTGAGGCAAGATAAGGAAAGTTTCCCTCAAAAAGAGCAGTAACCAACAGCCTTTGTTCTGAGAATGTAAATGCCTTTGTAGTATAAAATTTTCCATCCTTGTCAGTTACAAAATAGTTTTTGGATCCACCTATTACTATCGTTATTTTTTGATTTGGCAAAGGAGTGCCTGAGCTTGCATCAGCCAGAGAGCCATTTATTGTAATCAGAGTATTTTTTTGAGGAATCATGAATGCTGGTGAAACGTCAAGCGAGATTTGTGATTCTTTAACTGGTTCAATTATGAATACTTTCTTTACTATATTGTTAGATGGGTTATCGATATAATCGGATATTGAATGGTGATAGTTTACAATGACAGTCATGTTGTGTTTTCCCCACTCAGCATTCCATAATGGTCCAGAGGAAATTTTTACTTCGTTACCAGCCCCAGGTTTTACATTCCCAATTTCAACTATCTTGCGCAGTTCTCCGTCGATTATGAAGCCAGCCGTAACAACACTGGCTACGTTTTCAGTCGGATCAGTTCCAGCATTGTAAACATTTCCAAAAATTGTTACCTTATCGCCAGCCTGTGGATGTTCTGGTTCTATCCAGATATCAGTGAGAACCAATTCGACTGTTCCCCCATATCCATATGCGCTCATTACATAAATTATAGATAGGAAAGTAACTGTGGGTATGAGCAATTTCAAATTATAGTACAATATTTCAAATTGTTTCATTCGTAACATATGATGTATACTTACCATTTTACACCTTTACCAAAAAAATATTTGAGATAGGCAGAGAATCTGACTAGGACATAAAGCGGTCTATAAAAAAATACCATTACTGGTGCTAGATAGATATATCTAAGGTCCTGCTTTCTTGGTGATAAAATTCCAGCTGACATGATGACAAACGCCTCAGACATCATATAAATAATAAAGATAAAGCTCATCATGTAAAACCATGTGGTTGTAAAGTACAGCACCAGAAAGGGAATCCAAACAATTCTTGCAACTAGTAAAACAATGTCCATAAACCACATATCATAAATGGACATAATCAAGACAACCTTGTACCCGCTCGTCCACGTTATGTCCTTGTGCTTGAGAAGCGTTTTGAGTTGGCCCTGAGTCCATCTGAGTCTTTGCCTATGCCAAGCCTTCCAGTTATTAGGACAAAGAGTCCAGCCTATAGATTCGGTGGCAAACTCTAGCTTTGCTCCAGATTTTCTTACCTTTACAGTCAGATCGAAATCTTCAGTTATGGTATCTTTGTCATACATACCAACTCCACTGAAAAGTTCTTTTCTAAAAGATCCAAAAGCGCCCGAAATTATTAGTAAACTATTTAGAATTGCGTTGTACCTTCTTCCCATTTCCATTGCTATTAGATATTCATAAGCCTGAAGCTTAGTCAAAAGATTCTGAACGCCACCATCACCACTTAATATCCTCACATTTCCTGAGACTGCCATTATCTTCTTGTCTTCAAAATATTTTGCAATCTCATCTAGCGCCTTTCTTTCAATTAGTGTGTCTGCATCTACAGATATGATGACATCACCTGTTGCATATGCTGCACCATAATTTAGGGCACCAGCCTTAGATCCAGATGACTCTTCGCGACGAATAAGTTTGATTAATTTTTTCTGAGCAAATTCATATGCTATTTTGTATGTGTTATCAGTTGAGCCATCATCTATTACTATGATCTCCTTATTTGCATAAGATGACTCGATTGCTGCTTCCAACGTGCGCCTGATACCTACTTCCTCATTATGCGCAGGTATTAGTATAGAGATCTTAAAGTTAGGATGTAAGGAATGCCTTAATTGTCGTCTCTTCTTTTCTTTTGCATTGTAAAGTAAGAGAAATGCTGACTTGCCAAATGATCTAGAAAAATCAACTATAATAGGAAACAAAAGAATAAGTGCCAAATCCCAAATTGATAGGGAGTACAACCATTCAAAGAATCCAGTTATAGAAATTGACATTGAATTTCACTAACTGAAACCACCTAATATGCAAATTCCATCCCTGACTGAATATATAATATCCTTACAGGTATGAATAAAAAGCGCTAAAGAAGCTGACTAGATCATGGAAAAAATTGTTGCCGATACTAGTATCATAATAGATGGCGAGATTGCAAAACTAATCGAGGCTGGAAAGCTAAAGGATTGTGAGATAATTATTCCAGTTGCTGTTCTTGACGAGCTCCAGTCACAGGCATCGCGTGCCAAAGAATATGGCTTTGTTGGACTAGAAGAGATAAAAAAGATTCGTGAGCTATCAGAGAAAAACAACATCGCGATAAGATTTGAAGGAGAACGCCCCAGCATGGATGATATCAAGCTTGCAAGCCACGGTCGCATTGATGCCATAATAAAAGACATTGCAAAGAAAAACAACGCGACCTTTTACACCGCAGACTATGTGCAAGCACTTGTAGCACAGGCAGAAGGGATAAAGACTAGCTACTCAAAACCTGAAATCAAGACAACAGATCTAGAGTTTGAGAGATTTTTTGATCCTCAAACTATGAGTGTTCATTTAAAGGAGGGAACGAAACCCATGGCAAAGCGCGGAAAGCCTGGTGCCTTTAGCCTATTGGAACTTGAGGACACACTCTTAACAAAAGAGTATTTGAGCTCAATTACCACGCAGATTGTAGAGGCCTCAAGAGTTAATCAAGCTGGGACTGTTGAGATCTCAAAACCCGGTGCTCTTGTTATCCAGTACAAGGATTACAGAATAGTAATTACGCACCCACCATTTTCGGACAACTATGAAATTACCATAACACATCCAATAGTCAAGCTAACACTTGAACAGTACAATATACCTGATAAGCTGATGGAGAGGTTTTCTGAAAAGGCAGAAGGAATTCTAATAGCTGGTTCTCCTGGCTCTGGAAAGAGTACGTTTGCATCCAGTCTTGCTGACTTTTACTCCAAAAAGGGAAAGATTGTTAAGACTTTCGAGTCACCGCGCGACCTCCAGGTGGACGACAAGATTACCCAATATACACAGCTGGATGGAAGCTTTGAAAACTCGGCAGACATCTTGCTCTTGGTAAGACCTGACTATACAATCTTTGATGAGGTAAGAAGATTCTCTGACTTTAGAGTATTTGCCGATCTGCGACTTGCTGGAGTTGGAATGGTAGGAGTCGTTCATGCAAGCGCTACACTTGATGCAATTCAAAGATTCATAGGAAAAGTTGAGCTTGGCATGATTCCCCACATTCTTGATACTGTAGTTTTCATAAAAGGCGGAGATGTATCCCAAGTTTATGATCTGGAACTAAAAGTCAAGGTGCCAACTGGTATGACTGAGGCAGACTTGGCAAGACCAGTAATTGAGGTTCGTAGCTTTGAGAATAGAAATCTAGAATACGAGATTTACACGTATGGTGAGGAAAACGTAGTCATCCCAATCTCAAAGGAAGCAAAGAGTGCAGGCATTGAGAGACTTGCTGAAGAAAAGATTAGGGAGACTATTAGAAGATTCGATCCTGAAGCAGAAATCGAGATCTTGTCTAACAACAGCATCCAAGTTCGAGTTGACAAGGAGGTAATTCCTTCCATAATAGGTCGTGGCGGTTCTAGAATAAATGAGCTTGAAAGAATGCTTGGAGTCCACATCGATGTTGAACCAAAACTGCCTTCATTTGGAAAGGTTACACAATTTGAGCTATCCGAGTCTGGAAACAACTTGGTTCTTGAGCTTGATAAGGCAAGGACAGGAATGTCTGCTGATATCTATGTAAAAGATCAGTATCTTTTGTCAGCTCACGTAGGGAAAAAAGGCAAGATAAAGATCTCAAAAAGATCAGATTCTGGAAAAAGAATAATCAACGCTGCAATGGCAAAGCAAGACATCAAGGTACTGGTACACGATTAGCTACTGAAAGTGTTCTAAAAGTTTTGGATTTGCCTTTAGGTAAGTTACAAACTTTCGTAGTTGCTTTATTGTTCTTGGATTCAGATGGTGTTCAATTCCCTCTGCATCTTGGTTTGCAATATCGTGATCAATTGCAAGCATTTTAAAAAATTCCAACAAGATTCCATGCTTTTGTCTTATCGTATCTGCAATGGCATTTCCTTTTGTTGTAAGATTTATTCCACGATATTTTTCATACTCAAGATATCCGTTTTCATCAAGCCGCTGCAGCATCTTTGTCACACTTGGGGCGCTAACGTTCATGTATCGTGAAATATCGATCGTGTTTGCATATCCTTTGAGCTCTACTAGCTCTGATATTACTTCAAGATAATCCTCAACTCTTGTGCTAGAATCTCCTCTCGAAGTCTTATGGGCTTCCTTTATTGACTCTAGCCTTTCGCCGCCTTTTTCCTTCATTACCTCTTTTTCCTACTTGTAGTATCGCCGATATAACTCATATCTTTGCATAGCAAATCTTTACCACCTTGTGATTGATCTTTACCATGGAATTTTAACTATTGAGAAAGATATTTTCAAAAATGGACGAAGGATATCATAAGAACATTCATAGAATTAAAAGAATTGTTGAATCTGCAAAAAGAAGGGCGCAGGTTTACTCTGACTTGGCAAGAATAGATGACAAGGGCACCGCTAAATCTCTTGGTGCACTCCAAAGAGCACCTGCTCCTGGAAAAAAACTTCAAAAGATTGGATTCATTCTCTTCTGGATTCCAGAGCCGATTGGAATAACAAATGCAATAGGTGGTCCAATGATTCTTGCAGGAAAATATCTTGAGAGAGTCTACAACAGTGCCACAATTGCTGACGTAGGACATGAAACCAAGTCAACTTTTAGAACAATTAGCAATCTTCGTGAAACTATAAACTAGAAGCATACGTTAGTTTTTAACTAGACTCTTTTCTTTCTTTTACGTGGCGTCACGTGCTCAGGTCTTAATTCCTATCACGATTGCAGCTTTCATTATTGGAATAGTTGGGGTTTTAACAATTCCAAGTGAGACCAAGCTGCAATCAGTTGACTTCAAAAAGGGAACGATCAAGCTGGATAATATTGTGCTAAACGTTGAAGTCGCAGATACTGATGCAACAAGAACAAGAGGCCTGATGTTCCAATCCCAGCTTCCTTATGATAAAGGAATGATCTTTGTCTTTGATGATGAGCAAGTAATACCAATGTGGATGCTAAATATGCAGTTCTCCCTTGATGTGATTTGGTTTGACGGCAAAGGCAACGTTGTGCATATAGAAAAGAATGCAGCCCCCTGCAAATCGGCTCTTGAGGCAATGTCATGCACCTACAAGAATGTAGAAGGAAAGAAGGCAAAGTTTGTCCTTGAGGTTACCAGTGGATTTGTGGATAAATTTGGCGTTACCGAGAATTCCAAACTACAAATAATCTCCATTTAGAGCAACTAAAATCTCAAAGAATGATAAGCAAGCGATCTTTATTATTCTGAATATTAAAGTCAATTACTTTCTTGCAAGTCTTTATATCTGCAGTATTGTTTTGCTTAATCATTTATGAGTAAAGATAACAGCCAGAGGATGAAAACGTTAGTTGGGCTAGCAGTGGAAAAGACCTTGCTTGAGATGGGCAAGCCTGAGTTGGATCAAGTAAGCGAGAGATTATCAGAAAAATATCACTGCCAGATCTTTGACTGCTACGAACATCCCCAATATCTAAACCAAGTCCTAAAAGATTTGTATGGTAATTCTTACAAGGCTATCGTAGAAAAGATTCAAAAAAATATAGGAGAATTTTATACGGAAGAATCAGTTATACACTTTCTTAAGGTCATCAATCAATAAGATATGCAGACCAATCTAGAAAAATTACAAAGACAAAAGTTTCTTCTCTTTTCTCTAATAGCTATAGGCATTGCCTTGTTGGTTGCAACCTCTTTTGGAGAGGAAGCTTCAACATTGGTAACCGATTTCGCATCAGTCCTAGCAGCCGGTATTGCATCTGTTCTGGCTCTGATTATATCAATAAGATATGGAATAATTGGGAATCATGGAAAGGCCTGGATAATTTTCACAGCAAGTATGGTATCGTGGTTTTTAGGTGAACTAGTCTGGACCATAAATGAATTAATCTATCACATAAATCCATTTCCATCAAGTTCAGATTTTTTTTATTTCTTAGGATATCCGTTTATGTTTGCATTTTCAATCTTTTATATCAGACCCTTGCGAAGAGCAATCTCTAGAAAGATGGTGCTTGTTCCCCTAGCGATATCAGCTGTGCTAATAATCCCAACAACAATCATGGCATATCACTTCAATACTGATAAGAGTCAATTCGAGATGATCTTAGGCATAGGCTACCCGGTACTGGATGCACTTCTCTTATGCCCCGCGTTGATTGGTGTGGCTCTGTTTTTCAGAGGTGAAGTCAACTTTTTGTGGACACTGCTGCTCATAGGAATCATATCAACAGTAGTTGGAGATACTGGTTTTCTTTTTGCCACCATTACTGATACATATTATACTGGCCATCCATCTGACATCCCACTCATCTGGGCATACGTCTTTTACTCATTTGGAGTCTATAGCCACATTCTAATATTCAAAAAACCCCCGCAGAAAACTCATCGCATAGATTGGGAAGATCTCAGATAGGAATACAAGATCAAGCTAACTTTTCATTGATAGTTTGAGCTCCTCAATAGCTGATTGTATCTCGCTTACTGCAGCTTCATTTTCAAGTGTGCTAATATCGCCTGTGTGTTCTCCCTTTGCAATTGATTTTAGCAATCTTCTCATTATCTTGCCACTACGTGTCTTTGGAAGCTTTGAGACAAAGTAGAGCTGGTCTGGCGTAGCTATCGGGCCTATTAGATTTCTAATGTGGTGGATTATATCATTTTTCAAATTCTCGGTTGGACTGTAGCCTTCTCTTAGAACCAAAAAAGCAATCATAGCTTCTCCTTTGATATCATGTGGGATCCCACAGACTGCAGCTTCAGCAACTGCTTTATGTGATACAAAACCACTTTCAAGCTCTGCCGTTCCAAGTCTGTGTCCAGCAATCTTTAGCACATCGTCTGCTCTTCCAAGCAACCAAAAGTATCCGTCCTTGTCCTTCATTGCATAGTCACCAGGATAGTAGATGTTTTTGTACTTTGACCAATACACTAACTTGTACTTTTCATCATCACCCCAGAGAGTTAAAAGCATCCCAGGCCATGGATTTCTTACAATAAGATATCCTTTGGTTTCTGGTGGAACTTCCTTTCCGTTTTCATCTACTACTGCCATATCTAAACCTGGAATGGGTCTTGTTGCAGAACCTGCATTGAGTGGTATGGTTTCTAACCCTCGAAGCGGGCTTATCATGGCACCCCCTGTCTCTGTCTGCCACCAAGTATCTGCAATAGGACATCGCTCTTTTCCTATTGTTTTAAAGTACCACTTCCAAACCTCAGGGTTGATTGGCTCACCTACCGTTCCTAAAAGTCGTAGTGAAGAAAGATTGTGAGAGTTTGGAAGTTGGTCTCCAAACTTCATAAACATACGCAATGCAGTAGGTGTCGTGTAAAATATTGTAACATTGTATTTTTGAATGATCTCCCACATTCTTGCAGATGTTGGGTAATCGGGTGCTCCTTCATACATTACTTGAGTTGCACCATGGAGTAGTGGACCATAAGCCACATAGCTATGAC
>JACQFM010000037.1 GCA_016200035.1 Nitrososphaerota archaeon | reverse complement strand
CATACAGAATAAGATCATCACAAAAAAAATCTTTTGATCTCTTCAGAGAAAGCGATGACATAGGAAAAATTCTAAGAAATATTTCTAAGGACCCTCTTGTTAGATCTGCAGTGAGGATCTTTCGGGGATTGAGGCTAATGCGACAAGATCCCTTTCAGTGCTATATCTCTTTTATTTGTTCTTCAAATTCATCCATATCAAATATCAAGCAGATGTTAGAAAAAATCTGTCAAAAATTTGGAGGCAGAATAAATTTTGATGGTTATGAATTTTTTTTGTTTCCTAAACCAAAAAAACTTGCAGATGCAAGTCTAAACGATCTGTTGGCATGTGGTCTTGGATTTAGGTCAAGGTATGTAAAAAAAGCATCTAATGAGGTTGCTTCTGGAAGGATAGATTTTGATGACTTGAAAAGAATGGACTATAATGTTGCAAAGGAGAGACTAAAGAAAGTGTATGGAGTTGGAGATAAAATTGCAGATTGCATACTCTTATTTTCACTTGAAAAGCTTCAAGCTTTTCCTATAGATCGATGGACACAGAGAATTCTATTGAAATATTATTCAGGACTTTTTTCTGACACAATTGGAAAATCGTTGACAGAAAAAAAATATGAAGCGGCACATGAAAAAATTGTAGACCATTTTGGTCCCTTTGCAGGGTACTCGCAACAATTTCTTTTCAAAATGGAAAGAGAGTTAAACAACAAAAAGTGGTTGTGAAAAACCCTTAATATGGTACGTCTGTGCCCAATTCTTGGGCCTGTAGCTCAGCATGGATAGAGTGCTGGACTTCTAATCCAGTGGTCAAGGGATCGAAGCCCTTCGGGCCCGTTCATGTTCACAAATTATTTATTTCAAAAAAAGCGCTTGATGATATGAAGGAAATAGAGTTAAAGTTGGAAAATGAGAAAATTGTTCCGCACAGCGAAATTAGAGGAAACATCCAAGTGAATTATAAAGGAAGATATGATGGTGTCGTAATTAACACTCAGATCTTAAATTCGAATGAACTTATAGTCTATAAATCATATAATGGTAAAACCATATCACGGAATGTCTCAAGATTATTCATTAGTCGGGATGATATGCCTGAAAATAAGGCTACTTTTACGGCTTCCATAGAATTTAGGCCAAATTATATTCACGATATAAAGTTCCGCGTTTCAATAATTCAAGAACATAAAGAGATAGAAAGCGATGTGTTATTTGCCAAACTAGTTGTCTAGAATCTAGGCTTCGTAATCTTCAGCTTGCCTGTCATCCACGGATGCGGCTCACAATGATATGATATTTCAGCTTCCTGAGTGAACAGGAACTCATATGTTGTGCCAGGTTTGATCACTCCAGGAGATCCGAATTTGCCACTGTATTTGTCATCAAAGGGTGTATCAGGGGTCACCGTGTGTGCTACGTCTCCAACATTTTTCCAAACAATTTTGTTATCAATTGAAAGCTGAACGTTTACCAGCTTTGGCACAAAGTTGTCTTGTTGTTCTCGATTTTCAGATCCTTTTAGTATGGTAATGACATTTTCACCTAGAGAAGGATGAAGAACCTCCTGCGCAATTTTTGGCTTTGCAGTAAGCTCCGGTATGTAGTACAACTGATAATATGAAATACCAGCAGCAAGTCCTATTATCATCGCAATTATCCCAATACCATATGCATGACTTGAAGTTGGTGTACTCAACTGATCAATGGTCTTTTTGTTACTCTTATAAAGCTATTCGGTCTCAAAATATTTTGTAAATAAATTTATGGTTTTTTCAGATCCGATGTACCAATTGTGGATTCTTTATTTTTATCTGATATTGAAGCTGTTTTAATTTCCGGTGAAGTTGTTGTAGCAGAGGCGGCCTTTTCCTTTTCTGGAAGTTTTGGTGCGGGCTCTTGGGTTATGCCAATTGGTTTGGGAATCCCTTTCGCTGCTTGTGGTGGGGGAGTTGGAATCTTCTTTGCCTCATTCAACGAGTATCTATAAAGATGGAACATGCCGGCAAACACAAGAAGTATCAGTCCTGTGAGAAAGAGATTAAAGTTTTTCATTCCAGAAAGAGCCGCATTATAAGCAGCAATGTTAAGAAAGACTTGAAATGCGAGAAGACCGACAATGAGCCAGTTTAACCACTTTGTTGTTAGATTTATTTGTGCCACTTTTTTTGGTCCTTTGGATGCGGCAAGCTTTGCTCTTCGTTCTGATTCCTTTGCTAATTTTATCATCATATACGAGAAGCCAAATCCAAGGGGTACTAGCATTATCATAACTGAATAAAAGAAGATAGGATCCAGAACAAGCCTTTCGACAAGTGGTTTCGTGGTATCTGGAGAAATATAAAATCCCCAGTATGTAGTCACAATTATTTGTGCTATTCCAGTAATTCCTATAGCTGTAATTATAGGTCTGTCCTTCCAAGAGAATTTCTTGTATCTATCAATGAATGGTGTTACCAGTAATGCTAGAATAAACAGACCTGGCCAAGCTACTCCTGTTACAAACTTGTCATATTGTGTTCTAAGGAATGCATAAAGACCTGTTAAATACCACTCAGGTACTGTAATCCCCGGTGGTACGGTAGGCTCAAACTTTGAGCCAAGATCGACTGGAAAGACTCCACCTGTTATGAGTACAGCTCCAGAGAGTGCCATGACCATTGGAACGTCAAAGACCAAAAATCTTGGCATGTGTACTGCCATAAGTCCAAGCATTACAATTGGAAGGATAAAGACATGCTGCGTGTAGAATCTTAAAACAAAGTCTGCAAAGCCAGAACCAAACGCTGCCTCACGTATTGTTGGTCCCACTATAGGCATAGAGTTAGTAAGCGATGCAGCTATACTGATTGCAAGCTCTGCTCTTTCACTAAATATGATATCATATCCTGTGAAAGCCTCAAGTATAGTCACTGTTCCAAGTATTACTCCTGTGACCCAAAGGATCTCGTTTCTAATCTTATATCTTCCACTGAAGTACTGATAATACATATGCAAAATTGCTAATAGAACCATTGCGTTTGAGGCATGATAATGAATATTTCTTAGATGGAAGCCAAAGGGAACGTTGTTGTTTATCTTTGCAACGCTATCCCAAGCTCTATCCAAAATAGGCTCATAGTAAAACATCAGGAGAGCCCCCGTTATTCCTAGAATTATAAACATGATAAATGTCAGCATGCCAAGAAATCCAAAAGGACTTACAAATCTTCCAGGAAATGAAAACTTGGTCCCGATGAATATGCTTCTCTCTATCCCATCCCACATCCAGTAGAAAAAATCTACAAGGCCGTTTCTACGTTTTAAGGAAACGACCATATCCTACTATTCCATTTTCGTTGACATCCCACTTTGCAGGCTTTATAAACAAAAATCCGTCGTTATCGGCCTCCAAGTAAAGCGTTGCAAGAACGTTTGAGGGAGGAGCTTGAAGAGATGCTGGTCCTACAAAGGCCTTGCCAATAAGAACATTATACATGCTTCCATGACAGGGGCATTCTCCTCTCTTTCTTCCCTCTTGAGGCCAATACTTCCATAAGCACCACAAGTGTAAGCAAACCATGCTGTAGACACGAAAGGCACTAACATCTTTTGGTTCTCCACCAAGCTCTGGCGGTAGTCTAATAAACTGCCATTTTCTAAATGCCTCTTCATCAAGAACCCTGTCTCCTGTCTTTGGGTACGTGATCACTTCAGAGTGGTTTACAGGAAAAGTATTAACATTTGCTTGCGTCCCATCTGGAAGAATAACTTTTGCCTTTGACAGCGATGTTGTATCAGGATTCGGCATGAAATTTCCCCAAGGAACAAATGGAGTAAAGGCGAGTGCGGTTCCTGCACCCCCTAACAACTTTAAGAAATCACGTCTTGACAGAGTATTCTTTGCACTAGAATCCTGTTTTGACATGCAAGCTTTCGTTCTCGAAAAATTGCATATAAACTTTGTTCTAGTTTTTCTTTGAAGTTTTGATTTTCTTAATAGTAATTAGTATGGTTGCGGTTGCAATTGCAATTCCTATTACAATTCCTTGCATAAGAACAGAATTTTGATCTGGAGATTCTCTGCTACTTACAAGGTTTGGTCTATTATCCACATTTATCGTAATCTTTTTTGACGCTTCATTTCCAGCCTTGTCCTTTGCTGATACGTGAATATCATATTTTCCGTTTTCTAACGTTTCTGTATCAAACTTTGCTGATTTCTTGTCCAATACTATTTCATGTGGTAGTGTTATTGTTATACCTCCAGCCTCCAAGAGATTTTGTTCTTTTATGTAAAGATCTATTGTAATAGTCTTTGATATAGTGGTGCCATTTTGTGGTGATTTAATTATAATCTCAGGCGGTGTTCGGTCAACAGTGAACGTGAAGTTTTCTTCTGTTTTATGTCCCACGGTATCAGTAGCAATCACATTTAGTCTATGAATACCATCTTCTAACAATTGATGAGGTATGGAAAACTCTGTTCCATTGATATTATGGGATTCATTATCATCAAGATAATATTTTGCTGTGTCTAGGTTTTCATCTATTATTTTAGCTTTAATGTCTGATGTACCATTGATAAATCCTGGAGCAGAAAGCAGTATTTGTGGAGCTTTTTCGTCAGGCAGTATAGTAGAAAACTTGGTAGTTACAGTTATTGGTTCTGCTATATCTTGCCCACCAAAAAGAGTGGAATGCATCAGGATCGAGTATGTTCCTGTCTGATTAATTGGCGCATAGAGCACCGTTGATGTAGCATCCTTGTTTTTTATTGGAAAGAAACCGCCACCCTCACTAAATGGAGTTGTACCAAGCCAGTCACCCGTGGGCCAACCCTGAAACTGTCCTAGTACTCCGGGTGGCACATTAGTTTGTACAATTTTTCCAAGAGGATCCATTACAAAGACTGCAAGATTAGTATCTTTATTTTGCCACGAAATATTTAGTGCAGCTGTGTTTATCGTACTGTCTTGAACATCAAAATAGTACTGCCTCCAATCTCCTGCGTTGTACCTGTTTACCATATCAAATGCTCCACCAATGTACCCGTTTCCATACAAAACGTCAACATCCTTAGAACCTTCTATAACAGTGGGCATATCTTTTCCATGAATTTTCTTTTTAACCGCAAACGAGACAGGGGCGTTAACTTCATGTTTATCACTTTTAAATGAAATGAAACCTTGGTATACGCCAGGCTTAGAATCTATTGGTACAACAAGTGTAGCTACAACATCACTTGAGCTATGAGGAGGCACTTGTATGATGTTTGAATTTACCCATATGTCTGTCCAGCTTTTCTTTTTGTAAAAGCTTGCGGTTAGTGTATAATCCATTGAAGTAGAATTTTTCTTAGTGTCACCACTCCAATAAGAGTATCTTGTTGGAACAGGATAAACACCAACAAGTGGTGTGTTTTTAATTTTTGAGTTTGGTTCTGAAACTCTGAGCTCTTGTACTGTGCCCCATGAACCACCACGGTTCACCATAGAAAGCTCATTATAGGTAACGTTTCCATCGTTGTTTTTGTCATTCCAATCATAAAAGTAAAGAGATGAAATCCTGATATCATTTGCATAAAGTTTTTCGCTTGAGTTCATAAACTTTGCAAAGGGAAAATTTAGATTTAAAATCATCGTTGTTGCATCATCTGGAGTAGGTTTTACTTTTTGAAAGAAAGAGCGAAGATCCTTTCGTTCGATCATATCTTCAAGAGGTATGTAGTTTGGCCTAAAGACACCAGATTTGTTTATCAGTTTATCTTTTTGACCGACTTGAGTCGTACCGTTATATTGTAATTTTTTTATTAATTCAAAATTTTGTGGTGTAATTGTGATGTCAAGTGTATCATTTGTTGGATTCTCGATAGTAAAAGTTGCTGAGGTACGCTCTCCCGCATAGAGTCTTCCTGCAAACCACGCTGTATCTGGAAAGGAATAGTTAGTCAGTTGTAATTTTTTAACTCCAAATGAACTAGAGTTAATTGAGTTTATTGGAATATCAAGTACCTTCTTTATGTTAGGGTAGGATGCGCTATTATGTACAATAAATACATCATTTTTTCCCTTGACAAAATCTACGGCCTTGGATACGTTTACAAGTCCAGCCCCCTGTGAAAAAGGATCGTTTTTTAGGTCCGTTGCTGTAGACATGAGAATGTTCTTAATCCTAAATGGATCAAAGGTAGCTCCTTTTTGTTTTAGACTTTCAATCAATACCGCAGCGGCGCCAGACACAACTGGTGCAGCCATGCTTGTTCCACCAAACATCACAAAAGGGTCTGTCGCATTTTTACCACTTTTTGTTACACTGGTTGGAGTAAAACCATACGCCCCTACACCCATCAGATCTGGTTCTGGGTTACCTATCAAGCCTGGCCCTCTGCTTGAGAAATCTGCAACATTATTAGAGAAGATGGTGTTGTTACCAAATCGTGGTTGGTTCTTGAACTGTCCCGACCCAACGTATACATTATTTGTCGTAGCCCCAACTGTTAATCCAAAAGGCGCTGCGCCAGGAATTCCTAAAGTTCCGTACCCATGACCCGAGTTTCCAGCACTCGTGACAAAAACTGTACCTGGGTAATTTTGATTTATTGAACCTGGCACCACTAGTGCACTCACCTACCCGTGGTTTCCCATCAAAAGTCCATGTATTATTTTTTTGGCTGTATCCTGCTGCCCAAAGCCATCCGTAAACAGCATCACCCATCCAGAGTGATTTAATTGGGATTATCTTTGCGCCGGGAGCTATACCTCTTAGAGAATATTTTGTTGAATTTCCATAAAGATCATATTTCGCAACACCCTTCGATGTAATAGTAGCTGCACTAGATGTGCCATGACCTAGATAGTCATACATCACTCCAAAATAATTTCCCTTTGGATCTAATGGTTGCAAAAGCGTTCCGTTAAATGCTCTTATCTTAGAATCAATTGATGATTGCTTGCCCTTAATACCATAGATATCAACTACTCGTGCACCTATAGTTCCTGCACTATAATCGAATTTGCCGTCCTTATTAGAATCGTATAAGAGGAATTCCTTTCCACCCCCCAAAGTTATTGGAGTTTCATCTGTGAAATCAAAATCATATTTTGGTTGAGTGAAGTTTCCATCTTCAAACCGGTTAAAATCAAGCCAAGAAGTGGACATGTCTGGTATTATTGTATCATATAATCCTGCATCTTTAGAATCAACTACAAGTACGGGAACAAGTTGTACTCTTGACAAAGATCCCTGTACATGCCCTTGGTAAATTACTCCCAAGTGATATATCCCGCTTTTTGAGATGATGTAATCTTTGCTGTTTTTTCCAATCTTCATGTCATTTGAAATTGTGCCGTTAAGAATTGGATTACCTGTGCCTTGAAATAGTGAATTATAAACCTGAATTGGAGTTCCTACTCCTTTTTTTGAAAGATCTAAGAATACACCTTTTGAATTAGCATAGACAGAAGATGTAACGTTTTTTGTTATAGATTTTGTATAATTTTTTATTATTCCCTGATCGTTTATGTTTGCGATGAAGGTGGCATTTGTCAACACCAGACCTTGACCATCTGTATCAATCATGGTTGGGATATTATTCTCATCTCTTGCAAGTGAATCCATTAGATCCGGATTTGAAAAATCGGTTCCAGTATCTACTACACCAATAGTAACACCCCTTCCTGTCAGGTTATATTTTTGAAATACCTCATCTGAACCAACAATACTAGCAATCCTAGATCCTTCGGCCATATTCTCTTTTTTTGTAGCATTTTCTACAGAATCAAATTGTAGCATGGAATCCTCAATTATGGTATATCCCTTTGACCTGAGATCTTGGATATCCTTGAGGGAAAAAAGGCCAATAGAAAAAAAGCCATTTTTTGAACTAATATCATAGATAATGTTTTGCGCAACTGATTTAACAGGAGAAATTGATCCAGAACCAAACACTATGTATCTTTTGATTGGATTATCTGTAGATACTGTGGAAAATTTTATGATATCCGACTCCTCTCTGAAATTAAAATTTGGCTTTTGCTCTAAAAGTTCTGGATCATAAAATCCATAAGAGCCCTTAATAACGATGCTAAGCATCAATATACAAATCAAAAGAAGTGCCGCCCTTGGCATGTTGAAAAAACCTTTTCTTTGTCTATTATAGCTATCTTCTTCTGGCAAGAATTGTAATCTGCAATGCTATGATTACTGCAATTAATGCGACAATTGGTAAGAACAAGGAATTGAACTGGCCAGATGCTTCTTCTATGTTTGACACTGAACCAGAAATTGACGCAACACTTTTGTCTATGTTTTGATTTGCTTGCGTCAAAGACTGTTGGCTTTTCTCAAGTGCCGCTCCAAAGCCTGAGATCTCCGATTTCAGTCTGTCTAACTCTTTTGATGTAGAGTCCAAAATAGAGTTAAGTTCAAGTATTTGCTTTGAAATTCCTGCA
>JACQFM010000023.1 GCA_016200035.1 Nitrososphaerota archaeon | reverse complement strand
GGATAGGGATGTTGAATTGTTACTCTAAATCTCTTTTTTCCGCCAGTAACCTTATTCCATATTATTTCTTCAAAAAATTTCCATCCAATGTCTTTCTTTGTTAGTTCCACAAGCAATAGTGCTGGAAGTGGAAGTTTGTTTTTTTCCTCGATGATTTCGTTTCCTATTACTATACAACAATAACCTCCTGGTTTGGTAACTTTGTACACCTCAGAAAATACTTTTTTCATCTCATCAAGCCAGCTGTCAATGGAACTGCCACCGGTTCCCCTGTACCAATTAGACGAGGTTTGGTGCTCATGATAATTGATTGCGTTGTGATATGGTGGAGAAGTAACAGTAAGTGTGACTTTGGGATCACCTATTTTAGAAAGATCCTTAGAATCTCCTCTAACAATTGAGTTTGGTTTCCACACGACAATCATAATTTGTTTATCTATTTAATATTTGAACAAAGGCTTAATTTTGTAACCTTGCACACAAAATTATGGTAAACAAGACATGTGTTACACTTGCAGAGTCTAGCCCCGCAAAATTAAGTTCGGTTCTGAAAAAAGCTCTGAGAAGATCTGATTATGTTGAACTTAGGTTTGATTTTATGAGTCCGACCAAGATTCCAATCGCATTAAATTTGGTAAAAAAGGATCTTGATAGGTGCATATTCACCCTAAGACCAAGATCAGAGGGAGGCAAATTTTCTGGCAATGAGAAAAATAGAATATCCATCTTAAAGCTACTTGCAGAGTATAACCCCCTGCTCTTAGATGTTGAATATAATACTATTAAAAATAATAGAAACTTGTTTCGGTACCTGAAGGCAACAAAAACGAATTTGCTTATCTCCTGGCACGATTTTAAGAAAACCCCGAATCTCTATTTGTTGAAAAGAATGTTAAAAAAAATGACAAGATATTCAAAAAACATCAAGATAGTTACAACGGCAAGATCGATTAGTGATACTGTCAAGGTTTTATCATTGTACAAGAGTCTGCCAAAAAATACGAGTCTTGTTTCCTTTGCGATGGGTGATTATGGACGCATGTCTAGACTACTTTGTACACAGATGGGCAGCCCTTACACTTACGTAACTCTTGGAAAACCAATCGCCCCTGGTCAGTATAGCCTAGATGAGGTTAAATCACTCTTCAAGTTGAAAAAATAACAATGACTAAAACTTATGCAGTAATTGGTGATCCCATTGACCACTCTCTTTCTCCGGCCATACACAATGCTGCTTTTGCTTTTCTTGGGATGGACTGTGCATATATTGCATATAAAATCCCAAAAGGAGAATTAAAGGAAGGGCTTGAATCCCTCAAAAAGATACAGATTGCTGGTTTGAATGTAACCATCCCTCATAAAGTTGAAATGATGCAATTTTTGAATAGTGCAGACAATGATTGTAATTTAATCGGAGCAACAAACACTGTAGTAAATGAAAATGGTTTTTTGAAAGGGTACAACACAGACTTGGGAGGATTCTTAGAACCTATAAAAAAAAGAAATTTGGAGTGTAAAGACACAAAGGTATTGTTAGTTGGTGCCGGTGGTGCAGCAAGAGCAATAGTAGCTGCATTTGCTAGAGAAAAGGTTCACAAAATTACAGTTGCAAACAGAACCAAAGAGAGAGCACAAGATTTGATCAAATTTGCAAATAAACTTGGATTAGAAACAGAATATACAGATCTAGTTTCTGCCGGTAATGTAGCAGGCAATCACAACTTCATAGTAAACGCAACCTCAGTAGGGATGAGGGAAAATGCGTGTCCAATATCCACTAGAAGCATCAATAGTAACTGCGTTGTGTATGATATAGTGTACATCCCCGTAAATACCGAATTAATTGTACAATCAAAGGAGCGCGGAGCCACTGTAATTTATGGGTGGGAGATGCTTTTAGCTCAGGCAGCACTTTCCTTTGAGATTTGGACTGGGAGAAAGGCTCCATATGACGCAATGAAATTAACACTCTTGGGGAGATTTTAACAAATGACAATTGCAAAAGCAATTCTGCACGGTGCCGTCTCAATTGTAAATGCAATTGCTACAGGAAAGGGGGCAACGCTAGGTATATCGCTAAGAGTTGAGGCCCAAGTTGAAGCTACTACAGGTGCTGGAATCTCTTTAGAAAACAGGGAATCAAATCTTAGTTCGCGTCTTATTAGAGCAGTGATTGAGAAGGCAGTGCCAAAAAATAGTCTTGAAAAATTCAAGCTAAATGTGTCAGTAAAATCAGAGATTCCATCAGGGTATGGGTTAAAAAGTTCAAGTGCAATCTCCTCTGCAATCTCGCTTGCATGTGCCAAGCTATTCAGACCACAGATAGATGACCTTGAAGTCTTAAAGGATGGAGTAAATGCCTCTATCGAATCCGGAGTAAGCATCACTGGTGCTTTCGATGATGCGTGCGCCTGTTACTTTGGTGGGTTTATGGTCACAGACAATTACAACAAGAAAATTATAAGATCAGAAAAAGCGCCCGAGGACTTGGCCGTTGCTGTATTTATTCCAAGATCAAGAAAAAGAGGTAACATAAAGAAACTAAAAATCCTTGATGGAGTATTTGCGCAAGCGTGGAATCTTGCAAGCAATTCTGATTACTGGAATGCCATGTTGTTAAATGGCCTTGCAACTTCAACAATCCTCAATTCAGATCCTAGAATTCTTACAGACCTGGTAGAAGCAGGAGCGTTTGCTGCCTCAGTGTCTGGTAATGGTCCGGCAATTGCTGCAATAGCAAAAAAAGATACTGCTCCAAATCTGAAAAAGATATTTTCTCGACATGAGGGAATGATCATTATTTCAAATATAAACAACAAAAAAGCTGAAGTTTATGAGATGTAAGATAGAAAAATCCAAGCTTTCTGGAAATATAGTATGCCCATCTAACAAGAGCTATACCCACAGAGCAATATTTTTGGCAACTCTTGCCAAAGGTAAAAGTAGGATCAAAAATGTTTTGTTGTCAAGAGATACTCTTGCAACAATTAATGCGTGCAAAAACTTTGGTGCAAAAATTGTCTCGGATGGTTCAAATTTAACGATAGAAAGTTCAGGAGCTATAGAACTTCAAAATTCAGAAATCGATGCATCAAACTCTGGTACCACAATAAGAATAGCTGCCGCAATATCGTCTCTTTCAGAAAGAAAAACAACACTCACTGGAGATTCCAGTCTTAGAAAAAGACCCATGCAACCGCTGCTTGATGCCCTTGCAAGCATTGGAGCAACATGTACATCCACAGATGGCAAGCCACCCATTACTATAAAGGGCAAGATTCGAGGAGGCGACGTTACCATAGCTGGAAATGTGTCTAGTCAATTTGTGTCTGCGTTGATGATAGCTGCTCCAAAAACTGAGAACGGAATGACACTAAACATAAACGGTGATCTTGTATCAAAACCATATTTAGAAGCAACAATAGCTTCAATGAAAAAATTTGGCGTAAGAGTGAAGACCATAGAGCCATACAAAAAATACGCGATTTCAAGACAAGAATATCTTCCCACGGACTTTACTGTTCCTTCAGATTTTTCAAGCACCGCTCTCTTACTTTCTGCAGCAGTTTTGTTGGGGGATACCATGACCATATCTGCTTCACTAAATGACCTCCCTCAAGGTGACAAGGAGATGATTTCCCATCTTGAATCCTTAGGGGTAAAAGTTAAGGTTGACAATGGTACTATG
>JACQFM010000032.1 GCA_016200035.1 Nitrososphaerota archaeon | reverse complement strand
GCATATGGTGATGATTCATACCTGTCAGCATTTACATGTCTTCCACCAGAGCTGATTGAAACAGTCTCAGCACCAGAAATGTCAGTTATGTGAACTATAGTATTGTTATAGCTACTATAGATGTGAGCTATTCCCCACTTTTCCTTTTGTTCTTGTTCGGACAACATTCTCCAAAGCTTTGGTTGGGTTTAAAAAACATTAGGATTTGAAATGACGCCAACCACATTTTTTTACAGTTTTAATTTTATCTCTGTCAAGATATACCACGTTTTTACCCTTTGCAACATATCCAATCTCTTGTATTGGGATATTTTGTTTTCTAGCCAAATTCATCACTTTAGAGAAATTTGATCGAGGCACTGTTGCTACTATTTCATACTCTTCTCCTCCACAAAAAACAAGATCAGCTAATCTGATCCTATTTTTCTTTGCAAACGTTTCTATCTCTGAGGTGGTAGGAAGTTTTGTTATTACAAATTTGTTTGCACTCTGTCTACTCATTTCATTTAGAGTTATGGCCAAACCATCACTTGAATCCATTGCTGATGAAATATAATTTGCTATAGAAAGACCAAAATTTAATTTTGGAGTTGGAAGAAAGACTGACTTTTTGGATTTTCTTTCAAATTTTGATTCAGCCTTAAAATGACGTAGAATAATTTTCAGTCCTGCATGAGAATAACTGAATGGACCTGAAGTTATAATGACATCATTTACTTTCGCACCTCTCCTTGCAACTATCTTTTTTGCCCACCCAAACATTGACACGTTAATGACAATCTCCTTTCCCTCGTTTACATCGCCACCAACTATTTTGACTACAAATTCTTTTGATGCTCTGGCAAAACCTGCTGCAAGCCTCTTTATTTTGGATCTACTCAATCCTTGAGGTAAAGAAAGAGAAATTGTTGCATATTGTGGTTTAACACCTTTGCATGCAAAGTCACTTACGCAGGCTACCATACTTTTCCTTGCAATTTGATCAATTTTCATGCCCGGTGGCACGTCTGTACTCTCAACTAACATGTCAGATTTGGCAACAATGGGGATTTTGTTTAATGTGAAGCGCTCTACATCCTCAGCTAGGAACTTTGACTTTTTTCCAAAACTGTTTTGAAAAATTCTAATTATTTCTTCTTCGTCTGGCTTGCTCATAGCTTTGTTTAACCAACAATGTTATCTGTTTTTGTATAGATTTTGTCTTCTCCGGAGAAGTTGATTCTACTGAAATTCTAATTATGTGTTCAGTGTTTGATTGTCTGACCAACGCCCAGCTGTTTTCATCAATAATTGATTTTACACCATCAAGTGTGATTAACTGACTGTATTGACTTCCCATCTTCTCAGACAAAATTTCAAGTGTTTTCTTATGAAACGTAGATTCCACATCAACTTTACTTCTTAACTGATGATATCCTTCCATGAATTTCATAATCTCCGTAAAGGTTTTGGTGCCAAGCATAGAAGCTATAAGACCACTTGTTAAAAGGGCATCACGACACATGTTAAATTCAGGTAGAATGAATCCGGCACTACTTCCCTCTCCTCCAGCTTGGGAGTTTGTTTTTATCATTAAATCTACCACATTAGCTTCACCCACTTTAGACCTCTGAACCTGTCCAGAACTGTCCTTGATAAATTTCTCAATAGAGACACTGCTGTCTAAACTCAGAACGAAACGACGATATCCCAGTTGGATTGCCTTTGCAACACCTAGGCCCAAAGTTGCATCTGGGACCTGTTTTTTACCATCTTTTACTACAACCAGTCTATCCCCGTCTAGATCAAGCGCAAATCCTATCTCACACTTTCTGGAAGCTGCAATTAATCCAGTCAGATTTTCCGAAGTAGGATCTGGGCCTCGAGAGGAAATTCCTGGTTTACCATTTAACATCTTTGTATGGCATCCTATCTTCTGAAGCATAGCCGGTGCGACCTCATAAGCTGCTCCGCCGCCTGCATCAATCGCAACTTTTGGTGAACCATTAACAGATCCAATTAATTCAGCGGCATCAGAAATATAACTTGAATTGATTCGGGATTCGGAACCAATTTTTATTTTGGAAAATAAATTTTCTTTTAAGATATGTTCAAGCTCTGATTCATTTATACCGCGACCTTCGATTATAAATTTGAGGCCGTTCCACTCTAAAGGATTATGTGATGAAGTGATTATTAAACCGGCTCCGTATTTTCTTGATTCTCTGAAAGCAACAGGTGTTGGTGATATTCCCAAATTGTAGACATCAATGCCCCTTTCCATTAGAGACGCAATTGAAGTTTCAGCTAGAATCTTACTTGATGGTCTTGTATCTTGAGCTACAACGCATTTTTTCGATTTTACTAACACTGAAAAGTTCTGACAAAATTTAATTATGTCACGAAGTGTAAGATCACGGCCGAAAATTCCCCTCACACCGGAGATGGATACTTTCAATGAATCCAAAGCACAAAGGCTTTTTATAAACTCTGATGACATTGCGAACCATTGCCTCGATAGCTCAGCCTGGTAGAGCGAACGCCTCGTAAGCGTTAGGTCGTGGGATCGAATCCCACTCGAGGCTCCAATAATTTGAGATTCAGAAATTATGATATTAAATTGCTACCAAAAACCTCAAACGAAATTATTTTGATTATCCAAGTGATCTGGAATGTTTGTGCGTATGGGGCCTTTCTCCTGAGTATTTCCTTCTCATATGACCTGATGGCCTTCCATAAAGCAACTCTAAGAACCATGCTTCGTGCTCAATTTCCTCTCTTAACACATCTTTTGCAACGTCATATGTTGCAGGATCCTTTCCATAGGTCATCTTACATACTTTATTCCAGTTCACAATAGCTCCCTGCTCAGCAAGCAGACACTTTTTCATTATTTCTTTTACATCGGTCTTTTTTTTCGGTAACTGTAGAAATTCACAACCCGACATTTTGATAAACTGCTGGGCATCATTTGGTAAACTTCCTCCCAACTCATAAATTCTTGATAGACATGATTCAAAGTGGCTAAGATCTTCCAATCGTGCGTCCTCAATAACTCCTTTGATACTCTCACCCTGTTCACCAGTACAGTGAGCTCTCAAGTTAGTAAAATAATAATATGCAGTGAATTCAACCGATGCGTTGTATACCAATTGTTTTATGAGCTCATCCACATTTACTCCATTTTGTTTTACTATATTTACTCCAACCACATTTGGTTTTTCAGTCATTTAGGTTCCTCTAAAAAACGAAAGCATTAGAGAATTTAAGGATATCGAAAAGGTTTCTTGCTAATATCTATAAGGTGGCCGTGTCCTTTTCGGATTCTTCTAGATTTTCAAGATCAACTTCAAGTTCCTTTCCCAAACCTTTCCACCACATTGAAATATCTCCCACGCCTTCCCCTTCTGCTTACACCGAAGTACACCTTTATAGATCTGTCGGTCTTTTCTAATGGATTGATTTTAAATTATTTCTGATAAATTAAAAAATGGCATAAATTATTTCCAAGTTGAACATAACTTTAAGGTCGACAGTTTTTTTGTATAAATTTTAAAGATCTGATCGAAACTTGCACTCAAAAGATATATTGTTTTGAAAATTTACATTCTAGATGGACAAGAGACTTTTTTCTATTCTTATAATTCTGGTAATTGGGATGGCAATTACAGTTTATGCTCACGAATGGCCTCTGTTTTACGTAATTGTTGGAGGGGCCTTAGTAGCTATCTATCTTGACACTAGGCGTAAGAGAAAGAAAGATCAGAAGAGAGAATCTTAATATTAAAATCTTAAAGGTCTAGACCAAAAGAATCCGCTAAAGTCTGAAATCTGTTGTAGGATTCCAGATATTGTTTGCCTTTTGGGGTTATAACATACGCCTGTTTTCCGTCAAATTCGATTCTGTTTATAAGCCCCGCACCAGTCAGGTTTTCCAGAAATTTACCAAGTCTTGAATGCGAAAGATTTGCCTTGGTCAAAAGTGAGGTTACGTTAATACCAGTAGCACCGCTTTGTTCTGTTACCGTAAGAAGATCACTTACTATCTGTATACTGGTTCTATACGTTGCCATATGACGCGAATATGTTCTACCGTGATATAAGGGTATTACTCAGCTCAGATAATAAAAAAGACAACTTTTGTATGGTTCTCAGGAATCTCTAACATCAATTTGAAGATATTTTTTGGGTATTGCGGATGGCTCTGGTCTATAAAATAAACATATTTCTCCAAATAAACAAGGAATCAAAATATTGCATAGTAGATTAATGCCAAAAATTGTAAGTATTTCTTAAAATTTGTCAGTAAAAATAAAATATTTCAAACAAAATGAAATAGGACCTTCTTGTAGATATCAAACAGTTCTTGTGGAATCACAAGAAAAATGGAATGAGTTTTATCTATTGCTAGCAAAACTAGGAATATGGATTTTCAATGTGTCGAAAATTGTTCAAAGTGTTGCATAGAAAGAGAATACTACCCAACAGTAAAGTTTGGCAAAGTAGGAGTACTGGTTTTACCGCAGGAGAAAGAAAGAATAGAATCAACTGCAAAAAATCTTGGTATTAAGATCTCTATACTTCCTCGTATAGGCATCTCATACGAAAAATCTGATAAGCCTAGTGAAATTATTGCCTACCAACTCATGGGCAAGGAACCAAATGGAAATACCTGTCCATTCTTAGATACGGAAAATCAGGAAAGAGCTCCTCATGGTGGCTATAAATGCAAAATATACGAAAACAGACCTTTGGCGTGCAGGGCATACCCTCTGATTGAATCATCACCAGTCGTCTTGGACTCAAAATGTAAATTCTGTGAAAGCTGCGGAACTACGGCAGAAAATATGAATCAAGAAGTAGAAGCTTTGATCAAAATAAAAAGTAAGATGACAACTGAAGCGCCATATGTTTGGAGATATGCTACTGGCATCGGAGAAATATCTGATGCAAACAAAATAGAAGTTGGTTGGTTTTTAGAAAGTTAAGACTTGTTCACTCTTTCATGTGTTCCGGGATAATATTCTGCAATTTTCTGCGAGTAACATTTACCGCACAAAAATCCTTTCATATTCCAAACATCCATCGGACTATATCTTTGCTCTAAGTGTCCGCCACAATTAGAACATCTTTCATCGTCTTCCAAATCGATAAAAATCTAATTTTTCGCTATAAAAATCATGTTAAATAGGACTATTTCATAGCCTATAGTTGCGGTAGAATGGATGGCTAGATGCGGACCTCCTGCAAGAGACCTATCGGTCACCCATCTGCCGCTTTGCGTATAAAAAACTCAGAAAAGATTCTGAACTATCTTCTTTATGCTAATTATCTCATCTTCTTCCTGCTCAAGTTTTTTCTCAATAACACGCTTCATAGAATCCTGCCATACATTGTGAGAGAAGAAATTATGCTTAGTGTTTGCTTCATCTATTTCATCACAAACTACTGTATCTTCTAAGAACTTTGTAACTATGACATCTGTGAGCTTCAAAATTCTTTGATTAAGTTTAAAACTCTTGAAAATAGGTTCAAGCTTTGCTATATCTTCCTTAAAATCGCCTTTCGTTGCAAGAATTTTTTCATGTAAAATCTTAAAGTAGATTGCTACATAAAAGAGGGTTGCATATCTCTTTGTCTTGTGACCACCTTTCTTTCCGTAGTTCAATTCTTTTTTAACATATTCTTTTACGAGGTAAGGATAAAGAAGCAATTTACAGTCGTCTTTTAATTTTTCATTAAATACTTCATCATACTTACTACCACGGGGCAAAAACTGAGCAGGAGAACTGTATGCTTCTGCAGGTCTCTGTTCAATTCCGGCTACTAGTGCCTGAATGGCATCCTTGGCGACAATTACTTTTTTGTGGTTGTCGGGAAGATAATTGTCGTATGTTTGTTCTCCCCTAAACTCACTTTGTTGTGATTTTGTCTTGGCATCAAAAGAACCAGCTTGAATCTCGTAAAAATATCCGAGGTTTTCCATCTGAGATTTTATTGATTTGTGGAAATCCATAAGAGAAACTAGATCCTTTCCTCTAACTGCATTCTGAGAATTTCGATATTTTGTAATGTTGTTTTGATCCTGTTCGTCAGCAGCTCTGATTATAGTGACTGTTATGCTTCCATCCAAGTTATGAGTACGCTTTGCATGATCCAAAATAGAATTTGATGTTTGTGCGCCGTTGACTATCTGAGGTGCATGAAGGAGTAAACTATTGTCTTCTAGTTCTTCAAACTCGCTTACTACAATTGTAATTCCATTATTATAGTAAAAAAATTTGTTAGGTGATTCTTGAAGTGTTTCTCTTATTCCCTTGTTTACAGTTGTTTTAAACTGCATCCATTGTCTTATATTGGACTCAAAGACGTAATCTCGATTTTTTGTTACAAAATTAGTTAACTCTCTTAGTTTTAGAATGCCTAGAATGGTATTTTGGTATCTTAATTTAGATTCAAGTCTAATTGTTGCCTTTTTGCCAGCCGCGGGTTTTTTTATTCTATCCCAAAGTCTTTGAATTATCGTATCGATATCGTAGACTTCAAAGTATTCCTGATTTTGATATTCGACCTTTTGGTCTGTGACATAGACACATTCTATTTTCAAATTTTTTTCACGTATTTGGGTTACAAGATGAGCAAGCTCTGGTCGCATCTTTGTGATATCTCGGTTTTGCAAGTTCCTAACATCCTCCTTAAATTTGGCAATTGCTTCCATTGAATGAGAGGTGCCATATTTTGACTGAAAGAGACGTATGGTTCCTTCAGAAAAATCAACAGGCAGATACGCATCTATTCCTAAATCGTTTGGCCCATCCACTATGGCATCCGTAGCATCATCTTCTGTTGCTTCAAAAACCCTAGTTAGAACCCATTGAAGAAAATTGTTTCCCTTTTCTACTTCACTCTTGCCACTTTCAGCATACTCTCTTATGCTATCATGTATGTTTTGTGCAAACCCTTCTAAAGGCTGTCCGTTTGTTGATTGAAGCAGGAGGGGACGGGCACCGGGAATGTATTCTAATAGACCGTTGGGTCTGTCTGCCAAATTGTGTTGATTAGAAATTCATCTATTTAGAGGAGTTGGTTATTATGATATAATTTAAAGAAAGGTGAGGAGGGGATTCGAACCCCTATAGATTCGCTCTGCAGGCGAACGCATAGCCGCTCTGCCACCTCACCGTCATGAAAAAAGGCCCACTGAACAATTAAATGTTTTAGGCTAGAATTTTGCAAAGGGTTTAGCTGCAAGCCTGACATCCTCCGCCTTTACTGTCTTTCTTCCAGCATGAGTTGACATTTCTACTGCACTTTTTGCAATCGAGCTGCCAATCTCTTCTAGAATTCTTCTCATTTCTTCTGCGGATTCATCACTTACACGTTCTGCACCGGATTTTTTCAAAATGCGATACATCGCTGAAAGTCCAAATTCTGATGATGTCATATACATAAGATTTTTCATAACCTTGATAAAAGATTACAAGTGGAAAAAAACCCACGCTGAAATCGATTTATACAGACTATTTTAAGGAGCAAAGTAATGTTTTCCTATGAGTTGGATTACAGACGCTCACATCCATCTTTCTGATCCAGAATACTCGAAGGAAATGCCGTTTATTCTTAAAAGCATGGAGAGAATCAAATTGCGGGCATGTTGTGTGTCGGAGGATTATGAGAGTTCACAAAGATCCCTTGATCTTGGTCTAAGAAGCAGACTTGTATTGCCATTTGTGGGCATCCACCCTCAAAGTGCCATCGATGATCTTGAACCGGTTATCACATTGATAGATAAAAACTCGGAACGGATTACTGGTATTGGAGAGATTGGAATGGACAAGACGTATGTTTCAGACTCGGAAGGGCTTCAAAGACAAGAAAAGGTATTTCGTAATATGTTATCTATTGCGGAAAAACTGCGCAAGCCTATATCTATTCATTCAAGAGCTACTCTAGATAATATTTTGGAAATCTTATCCTCTTATTCAATTTCGGGAATGCTGTTGCATTGGTTTGCAGGCAGCAAAAAACAACTAAAAACCGCTATGGAATCTGGTTGTTTTGTATCATATGGTCCTTCTATGGTCTATGCAAAGGATAAACAAGTTTTGTTAGCTCAAACAAATAATGATAGAATACTTGTTGAGACTGACGGTCCCGTCAAGTTTGGTAGATGTTTTGGATTAAAATCAGCTCAGATAACTTTTTTGACAAGCGTTATATTTTGTGCTGCTAAGGTTTTCCGAAAATCGTATGATGATATGTCAGCTGAGATAGAACAAAACTGTAGACGCTATCTTGGTGTATAGGTATAAAAAACCCTTCTCCCAATCGAAGACGTGAACAGAATCAAAAGAATTTCGATGGAGGTATTAGCACTTCATAAAGAAAAGTTCAATACTAATTTTGTTCATAATAAAGAAGTTTTAGTGGAGGTAGCTATAATCAGGTCCAAGGGATTGAAGAACGAGCTTGCTGGCTACATTACAAAATACTTGAAGCGTGAGCTAGAAGAAGAAAGAGAGAAAGAAGCCAAGGCCGCTGAATCAGCTCAATCTGCTGAAGAGGCAGAACTCCGCGAGGAACAGATACTAAATTAGGTTTAATGTCCATATCACACATCAATTTAATGAATAGACAAGCAGAAATTCAATATAGGTAAAAAACTAATTTTGGTATAATGATAACTGTTAGGCTTTTAGGCGGTGCAAAAAAATCTTTATCAACTGACAAGTTAGAAATTCAAAAGGACAGCTCTACCGTTGCAGAGGTTATAGATTTTCTTCAACAGAGCATTACAAAAGACAAACCAAAACTAGACGCCAAAAATATACTTGTAGCCATAAACGGAATAGATTCGTCAACTTTGCAAGGATTCGAGACTAAACTCAAGGCAGGAGATGTGGTAAGTATAATTCCTGTTATACATGGAGGTGGCAAAAGAATGACTAGGATTCGTATCCTAAACTCAATGGTAGAATTGATGAAAATGAAGGGCATCGAAGATCCTGTAGCGTTTCTTGATGATCTTCGTCAAAAGCATCAAGATTTAGCTATTCAGGCTATAGATTCACGCTACGTTCTTAACACAGATCATGCAAAAAAGATAATCTCCATTTCTTTAGCCGCAAAAGCAAGCGGTACAATGCTCTCAAACAAACTTGAAACTGATATCCTGATGAGATTCGCATGCACAAAGCAGATAGGAGAAGCAATCAAAAAAGCAGGCCTCCAAAGAGGAAAAGATTTTGTCATAATTGCAATTGGTAAAGCATTATCTTTGCAAAGATTGTTTTCCGAACTAAGTCACCTAGAACCAAAACCGGTTTCGAAAAATGATTCAAGCTTTTTAATAAAGAAATTTTCAATATCAAAAAGACAATTACAAGCAGTTATGTCTCCTACTCCACTTGAAGATTTGCTTACAGAAAAGGCAGCTGTATTATTCAGATAAACTTCGTTTCAGCTTTTGCGTACTTACTATATTGTCATCCCTTAAAATAGAGACTCCTGTTTTATTGCCAAGTATTTCAACAAGTATGATCCAGTCAAATTTTTCAAGTGACACTTTATTTGGAATTTCACTAGCAATGGCATCAATTATCTCCATCGTTGAAATGGCAGAATGTCTCTTCTCGATTGTTATTCTATAGGTGTCTTCTGGTTTTATCAATCCGATATGG
>JACQFM010000034.1 GCA_016200035.1 Nitrososphaerota archaeon | reverse complement strand
TAATCCTGGACAGGCCAAACTCATCATAAAAAATGGGGCTGATGGCGTAATTGTTGGAAGTGCATTTCTAAGACTGATTGCAAATCTAAATCAAAAAGAGATCGAGTCTAAAGTTGCATCGTTTGCAAGAAATTTAAAGGCTGCAACAAAATCATAATAACAGTATTATTCCAACAAGCAAAACAGAAACGTACGATGCCATTTTTTTGTACTATGTTTTCTTACAAAATTGTAATGAATCTGAATGCAGATAAGAAAAGATTTTGGTTAGGTGAGATTGAAAGTATTGATTCGAGAATTATGAACGAGTCAATGCCAATATCATTCAATTATTTTATAGGTTAAAAAACTACCTTGGTTATAACAAAATATGGAAAAGCCAACAAAATTTGAAGTTAATCCTGATAAAGAAAAAAAATTTCTGAAAATCTTGTATCCCGGTGTAATTGCTATTTGTGTAATTATTGCATTATTGGTGCAGATAACAGTTCCACAAAAAAATGACATTTTTAACCTAACATCCCTCGTTATAGAAATCTCAATAGGGTTACTGGTAACTTGGACTGTATTCATTTATTCCAAAAAATGGAATAAGCAAAATGAGAAAGTAACAGAAGATATCAAAAATTTGACAGAAAATTTGAACATAATAACGGAAGAGGTACGTAAAACAGTAATAGAAGAATCCGCTATTCGAAAAGAAATTGTTTATGATATTTCATATCATCTAAATGGTCATTTAAAAACAATAATTCAAACATTAGAACACTCCCTACAGATGTATGATAATTGTAAAAATAACAAAGATGGTGAGGCTGAACATTGGTTTGAGGTTATGAAAGAATCATACACACGCCCACAGCACTTTTTGGATTTACGAATAAATCTCTTAGACATGATGAGAATTTATGGCGTTAATACTGCTAGAAAATATTGGCGTTTATTAGCTGATCTTCAAACTACGAATCTACTCAAAGATATGCCAATTAATCAAATCGATGGTGTTGCCAAAGCAATTAGAGAATCTTTGAACATGGCTACGGAATTGAAAAGTATTGTTGAACCATTCTGCACTTCTACGGATAAATAGAAATTACTAATCATATTCTGAGAGGAATTTTACATTATAGTGATGCTTTTTATTTTTTAGAGTCAAATTCTTACTATAGTTTATCGATTTTGCTTGGAATCCGGAGTATTGCTATGACTAGCACGATCATCCCAATAACAAACATACCAACTCCGAAGTTGGAGTAAACAGTACCTATAGTGGTGAGGATTCTGTTCTCGTCACCAGTTTTCGATATAGCCTCAGAACCAAGTGTAATACCTAAGATGAGTAGAGAGATCCCTACACCTGCAACGACTGAACTTCCTGTTGTTACTATAGTTAAGTAAGCATTTAGCTTTGCAAGTTCTTTCTCAAATGTACGATGATCCTCATCCATTATTCTTTCTAAGTGTCATCTTCTAGATTAACCTCTCTCCAACAAATCATAACGAACGATATTACCTAGACCGCGTGACTTTTTCCGCATAAGAGGGGGGATTGCCTTTTTACTCTTTGTCGATAAACTCGTTACCTTGATGTTCCGTCTCAAACCAGACTTTCATGAGAGAAAAAAGCTCATTATAGAGAAGGAATAGCGATCTACTCACGATTTAATATTGGAAAATATTTTTTGATAACGAATAAAAAGGTGATTTGTTATCCCTATATATGCAGACAAAGTACATTTTTGTAACTGGTGGTGTAATGTCTGGTCTGGGAAAAGGCGTAGTAACATCATCTCTGGCAAAATTATTACAGTTATCTAACCAAAAAGTCTCTTGTGTAAAAATAGATCCATATCTGAATTATGATGCTGGAACAATGAATCCTATAGCACATGGCGAAGTCTTTGTGACAGAAGATGGTGGCGAGTGTGACATGGATATTGGCAACTATGAAAGATTCCTAAACCAAGATATCCCAAAGTCACACAACATCACTACAGCTCAGATATACTCAAGAGTATTAGAAGCTGAAAGGCATGGTGAGTATCTTGGTGCTTGCGTACAAATCATTCCACACGTAACAGATGCAATCAAGGATAGGATTAGAAAGATAGCAGAAAAAGAGCAGCTTGATATTTTAGTTGTGGAGTGCGGCGGAACAGTTGGTGACATCGAAAGTCTTCCATTTTTAGAAGCGTTAAGACAGATAAGGTTGGAAGATGGACCAGAAAATATCATTTTTGTGCATGTGACACTGGCACCATCGCTTGATGTGGTAGGCGAGCAAAAGACAAAACCAACTCAGCACAGCGTTCAGGAGCTTCGCAGAATAGGTATACAGCCTGACCTTTTGGCTGTAAGGTGTTCCCAGCCCCTAGAGATGGCAGCCAAGAAAAAGATCTCACTTTTTTCAAATGTATCAGTAAAAGACGTCTTTTCCTGTCATGACGTAGATTCCATTCTTACTGTACCACAAATGCTGAATGATCAAGGAGTCGTTGACGTAATCTTCAAAAAATTTGGCAAAGTTGGACTGTTGAATACCTCCGCCAACTGGGATAAATGGAATGCTATTGTAGGCTCTTTTTCAAACAGCAAAAAAAGCATCAAAATAGCAATGGTCGGAAAATATGTCACACTTGCTGACAGTTATGTAAGTGTAAACCATGCACTCAAGCATGCCGGTGCAAAAATTGGAAAAAATGTATCCATAGACTGGATCGATTCTGATGATCTTAACGGAAACATAAACAAACTCTCCTTGTATCAAGGAATAATTGTTCCAGGCGGATTTGGAGAGCGAGGATCAGAAGGAATAATCAAAACTGCAAATTATGCAAGAGAAAAAAATATTCCATATCTTGGCATTTGTTTTGGATTTCAGCTTGCTGCCATTGCGTTTGCTAGATATGCGTGCAGTTTACCAAATGCAAATTCAACCGAGCTTGTCCCAAATACTGAGAATCCAGTAATTGATCTTTTACCAGAACAAAAGTCAGTTACAAACATGGGTGGCTCGCTAAGGCTTGGCTCGCATGAAATCATGGTAGACGATAACACACTTGCATTCAAGCTATACAAATCAAACACCATAAAGAAGCGACATAGGCACAGATACGAGTTTAACAAAAAGTATCTTGATCAATTCAAGGAAAATGGGATGAACTTCTCAGGGTATAGCGATGATAAGAAAAGAATGGAAATTCTTGAGATTCCAACACATAGATTCTATGTTGGTGTACAGTTTCATCCCGAGTTCAACAGCAGGCCTGGATTTCCAGAACCCTCCTTTGAGGCATTTGTGACAGCAGCAGCCAAAGCCTAACTATTTTGGAATTTCGTAGATTCGCTGTCTTGTATCCCTTAGTGAAACCCGCTTTTTGACGTACCCCTTCTCAAGCAAATGTCGCATGCCAAGCCGAACAGTTCTGTCTGGCAAGAGCGTTTTTACAGCTAACTCCTTCTGAGTAAGAGAGCCTTCATACTCCAAAGTCTTTAACAGCAACTTAGAGCTAGGGGGCATGTTTAGAAGATCTTCTGCAAGCTGGACCTTTTTTGCAAGCGCAGAAATTGCAGTAGAGTCTTTTTTCATTCTGACTATGTTTGCGGTCTGAGCAAATTTTGTGCAGGTAACTAATTTTTCCACTTTGAACCTATCCTTGCCATCAAGTATCACTTCACAGCGAAGCCTTGATGATATGCCGTCTAGCTCTACTAAACTATTTTCTGATACTACAAGTGGTCTTCTTGTAGTATCAAGAGAGTTGACTGAAACTATGCCAAAAACCTTCGAGTCTTGAAAGATTACAGGACCTCCTGCGGACATTGAATAAGCAGATGAGCCAATTGGTGTAGATATTATTACTCCATCACTACTGTCATGCCAGACCTCTTCCCCATTTACCCGCAAGACATGTTCCATCAGCATCGCACTTTTTGAGGGAAAGATTGCGACGTCATTTAATGCCGGATATACGCTTTTTCCATCAATTTTGATGCCAATGCGTGTGACCTCCTCTACTGTGAAATCTTTATTTTTTAATCTCTTCACATACGTTGGAAATTCTTTAAAATCTAATTGGGCCATAAAACCGCTTGATTCTGATACGTTTACTCCAAGGACTGGTGTTGCAGAGTCTAAGACTTTGTGAAAGTAATTTCGGATTTCCCTGTCTCCTCCTATGACTATTACGCATTCAATGTCTTTCAGTACAGACTTGTTTCCAAGTAAATACGAATCAATGCCGTGGCTCTCAAGAGATGCTTTGATGAATTTTACTGTCTGATCATCTTGTTCTTGGCTTGATATTGCAATGCGCACAATGAAATCAGGCTTTTGTTCAATAAAAGCCTAGATCTGCGAAAACCCAACTTGGTTATACAAGTATGAGGCATTTGTCTCAATAGCGCCGCGTTGTGGAATCTTTGCAAGACCTGTTTCCTTTGTTTCTAGTGCCGCTTGAGCGGCACCGACAGCAAAACAAATTGCCCAAAAGAAATCTTTTTCCTTCAGATAGGTGCATGCAAAAGTCGCACAGAAAATATCTCCAACGCCTGTTGTATCATATACATCAATTCTTGGAATAGTAAGATAATACAATCTGTCTTTTACAAGCATGGTAATCTCCCGTTTGTTTGTATAAAGAACATATTCTACTCCTTTTTTTTGCAAGATTAGCATCGCATCGTTGCCTGTTTGACCAGTAAGTGAGTAAGCTTCCTCTGGATCCACTTTTATTGCGGAAATCCTGGAAAGATCCAATTCGGTTTTTTCAAGGTAAATCTTGTTGTGCTCATCTTTTCTACGCAAGAATCCTTGCGGATCTAACAACGTAAACCTGGAATCTTTTTTTATTTTTTCATAAGTTTCAATTGGTATCTCATCAAATACCGGACTTATAATATGTGCATCTGCATCCGATTTATCAAAAGAGATTGGATCACATCTTGTTTTAAGATACAGATTTCTATCAGTTCCCGATATTTCAAGTCTAAATCTTGTAGTTGGGTTCGTTGTAACCGAGGCCTGTGGTATGAAAATCTTATTTTTCTCCAGTACTTGAAGATATGAAAAGTCAGAACCTATCTTTGTGTGAAACTCTACATCAAATTTCAGATTCCTAGCAGTAAGACCGCAATAACAAGCTGGTCCGCCAGCTGTTTCAACAACACTGTTGTTCCTTACAATTTCATCAATGGTACAATGTGAAAAAATTCCAATCTTCATCTAATTTTATGCACTTGAGGTACAATTAGTCTTTTTTCAATTGTTTCTTCTCAAGGCATGTATGACAAATTGTCTGGCCTTTATCTACAACAATTTCGACATTTGAAGTGAGGCAAGCATGACAAAGACCACGCATGAATAAAATAATCAACTACGTCCTTAAATGTTTTAAAAAATTATATTTAATCTGAATCTTCAAATGATGATTTTATTGACTCGTTGACATCTTCTTTAATAAAAAGTGCGTACGCTCCCCCCGCACCATACGCGATTGCTATCAATATTCTTGATAACATTACAGCAATATCTTGACTTGTTGCAAACAATGACGTATCAATTTCAATTGCAATTGGAATTGAAACAAGTGAGATTATTGCCACAATGATTTGTTCTGGATTTGACAAGCCACTATATCTCTTCATGAACAAATACGTGGAAAGGTTCCCAAGCCCAATACCAAGAAGTATCAGATACTGCATTATCCAAGGAAATACACCTATAGCAACAAATGGCGCTGCCCAGGATAGTCCGTTAATTACTTTTACACCAGAAGGCCATTTTACACTGTTTTTCATTCTTGTGCGAATTGCAGGTATTACTTTTTTGAATTTTTTTAAGCTAGCACCAAATACAATTCCAAAAC
This sequence comes from Nitrososphaerota archaeon, assembly GCA_016200035.1. Taxonomy (GTDB): domain Archaea; phylum Thermoproteota; class Nitrososphaeria; order Nitrososphaerales; family Nitrosopumilaceae; genus JBBDNF01. The sequence goes on along the minus strand of JACQFM010000034.1, from coordinate 97 downwards.
TTGCGGTCCATATTATTCCATAGTAATAAAATGGCATCTTGTTTAGAAAAGACAGTTCACTAATGACAGCAGCTGCAAAAACTGCTATTGATACACC
>JACQFM010000030.1 GCA_016200035.1 Nitrososphaerota archaeon | reverse complement strand
TATTCGTTAGGAGCTTTTGGATTAGAAAGCCGTGGGTAATAGACTAATCTTCCCCCACAATCGACGCAATACCTGTTAGCTCGTCGTGTTCTGGCCAATGCGAACCTCCTGCACATATCCTAATCTATTGTTTGGTATTTGATCTACTCAGTCTAATAGAATAAACATGTATGTGATCTTGAATAATCTTTCAAATCTCGAGTTATGAAATATATAAAATAGAATCAGTGCATTTTAATTATAATCGCTCGTACTGAAAATATAATATTTCATTATTCGAATTTAGAAACATTAGGCGCCGCCCGTCAGACTTGAACTGACGACCAACGGATTAACAGTCCGCTGCTCTACCACGCTGAGCTAGGGCGGCAATAGGCTTGTTCCTAGATGAATCTGATTTAATCCTTACTTATTTCTCGATTCCAGATGATTTCTCAAAAAGATAGATTCCATCAAGAAAAACTCTATGATCTTTATTCTTAACCTTGGTATTTTGCTGCAAACTTGCGGCAGTTTGTGAGACATCTGTTAGAACAGGACCAGTTAAGATCACATCGTCTCCCTTGGTGATAACCTTAGTATCTCCATAGATTTTTGAAGTCCTAGGAGCACGTTCGCCCTGAAAATTTTCTACTAAAATTTTTCCATCTTTGACTTTTACTGTGATAGGAAAGTGTGCGTACACAATTTTCATCTTAAACGTGTAACCCTTCTGAACCCCCTCGAGAAGGCTTTTGATTATTGACTGCGCTGTATTAAATATGGCATAGTCCTTTTTCCGTGACCCTAGTGATTTTATAACAATATTTTTGCCTTCAACATGCAAATCCAACGGTATTCTTTTAAAATCTCTCCTTGTTTTTCCGAGCGGACCTTCCACACTTAGAATTCGCTTTGTAAGTGAAACTTTTACCTTATCTGGTATTGCTAACGATGACTCGTGTACTTGTACCTGTTTAGTAGACATATCCTATTAACAGTCCTCCTAGACCTTTTTGAACAGCTTCATGGTGAGACATTACTCCTTGGTTAGTTGTTACAATAAGCATGCCCCGTGAATAAGATGGCAAATACTCTTGTTCCCAATTTACATAGTCGCCTTTTTTGACTTTGAATCTTGGTGTGATAGCACCACATTTTGTAATATTGGCCAAAAGCTTTATCGTGAATTTGCCTCCTTTCTTCTCATCTATGTATTCAAATTCTCCTATGTAATTGTGTTTTTGAAGAGTCTTCAATACCTCCATTCCAAGTTTTGATGCAGGTAACACAATGCATTCACCTTTTCGTCTGGCCTCTGTGTTGAATATGGTGACAAATAAATTGGAAAGTATGTTATTTGACGGCATCTTATCACCTAAATTTCCTAAACCCTAATGATACGGCAACCTCTCTAAAACATCTTCTGCACAAATCCAAGTCGTATTTTTGAATGACTGCATTGTAATCGCCACATCTCTTACACCAACGTGAGCCCTTTCCAAATTTGTGTTCTTTTCGTCCAGTGACCGCATATGCTCTATTTTTTACCATTATAACACCTCTATCCCAAATTCTCTTTTTAGAAATTCCTTTGCTTCCTGACTTGAGATTCTATGGTGCTTTCCTACGCTTGTCTTATGCTTACTTCTAAATCGTATATTGAATCCCGGTCTTTGTAATGAAATTGAGACATCGAGCCCCAAAATGCCAACGAGTGGATCATATTTTACGCCTGGAATATCGATGTGTTCTTTTATACCAAATGATAGATTACCAAACTCGTCAAAGGAAGAGCCATTTATCTGATTTCCCTTTGCGGCAAAAAGCCTCTTAATGAGCTCAAGCGCCGGTTTTCTTCTAAGAGTTACTGCCACACCTATTGGCTCACCCTTATGTACTCCCCAGTCTCTTTGTGTTGCCTTAGCAAATCTCTGACTTGGTTTCTGACCTGCAATCTGATTGAGCGCAAGTTTTGCCTTTTCAATTGGTTCTCCAGACTTGCCGACTCCCATATTCAACACTACCTTTGCAACTGAGATTTTCTTCATTTGGCTTTCTGTTATTTGTGACATATCATTATTCCACCTGAATTGCCGGTTTGTCCTTTCCTATGGTCATAACAATGTCTACCGGAATCTCGATTTGTCTTTCACCCAAGTTTACTAGCACACGTCTGGGCAAAACAAAAGTTCCCTCTTTAATTTCTACAACTTTTCCTACCTTGCCAGCGTTTATTCCTCGAGTTACAATAACTTGAGCCCCCTTTTCTAATTTAATTACATCTGTGATTTTCTGTTCTGGAATTTGCAAAATACATGTGTCCCCTACGTTAACCTTTACATCAGAAATAAGAGTCCTACCGTCATGGAATCCTATCTGGGTTTTTGAACTGGACATCGTTGTCTTCTTAGTCACTCTTACGAGTTTTTTCCCTTTTTCAGATTCGTTTATTTTGATTGGCTGCAAAACCATAGAATCCTTTGGAACCAGACGGTAGACTTCAGGCATTCCCTCAAGTTCAACCACATCCATAAGTCCAATTCCGTGATGAAGGGATCTTCGTATGATTCCGTCAACTTTTACTTTGCCCCTATAAATTACGGACTTTGCTTCTCTTAGCGTATTAACTAGTTTTAGTGTATCGCGAATTAGCACCGCGCTTGGAATTGATGCATTTTTTGGATGCCCGCCGGGTCTTACTGTGACTACAAATCGCGCATTCTTTCTAGCTATTCCCCAGAAAGTGGGAGCCATTTGTCGTTTTAGTTTCTTGCTGCCAGCTATACTTACCATTATTTAGTCTCCTTTTTTGCCCGCTTGGCTCTTTTTGTTTGTTTATTATCTGTGGAACTGCTCTTTGCTTTTGTTACTTTTCGTTTTTTTTCTGGCTTGGAATCATCCTTTTTTATTTCTAGGGGTTTTTGTTTGGCTTTTTCTTTTGGTATAACTGTAGGTTTTTCTTTTGGTATAACTGCAGGTTTTTCTTTTGTGACTTCGGTCTTTTGACCTTCCAACCTGCTTTGGCGCCATTTATCGTCCAAGTTTAAGCCAGTTATCATAACATTTGAGCTGTGAATGTAAATGTCAACATTTCCCCCTTTGAGTTTCTCTCGTTTTATACCCTCGATAGCTATACCATTTTTTTCAGGCGAAACACGAGTTACCTTGCCATCAATTCCTTTGAATTCACCACGCATAATTCGCACACTATCGCCTTCTACTACTCGAGCACTTCGCCTTCCATATTTTTCTCGCAATTCCTTTGATAGAGTTGCACCCAATTGTTTGCTTCTAAAATGGTTTGCCGCAGTGAAGATTTGTCTATTTCTAATTATCGTTGGTTTCATCTTATACCACCATTGATGCAAGATTTGCTATTCTTGGCCACTTTTCAGATGCCTCTACGGCTACCGGCCCTTTTATCTCAGTTCCTTTTATTTCGCCTTCAGGGGTTACAAGAACAGCTGCGTTGTCTTCGAAAGACACTCTGATTCCACTTAATCTTTTGATTGGATATTTTTGACGTATGATTACAGCTCCATAGATTTGTTTTCTGAGCTCACCAGGTCCTTTTTTTACAACTACGTTGACAAAATCTCCTACAGCAGCTGATGGATACCTAGATACTCTAGTTTTTGTTTTTTGTACCATTATTATTTCTAACACCTTTGCTCCAGTATTATCTGCACAGATAACTCTGGCTCCAAGTGGTAGTGCTCTTGTAATATAAGGTCTGAATTCCTGAACTCCCTTTGCTGAAACTGCACGACTCTTTGTTGCAGTCATTACGACAAAACCTCTAGTACTACAAAAGAAATGCTTTTGGATATTGGTTTACACTCAGCAGTCATTACTCTATCTCCTTCCTTAACATCAATACAAGATGGTTTGTAAGCATGAATCTTACTTTGACTACGAGCATATCGTTTAAATTTTACAATCATTTTTGGATGCTCTCGTTGAATCACAACCATTTTCGGCGCTTTTGAACTAACAATCTTTCCCTCAATTATTTTTCCTCTTACACTCAGAGTACCATGAAACGGACACAGATGATCATTACATTCTGTTTTGGGTGGATCAACTGAAATTCCTATATTTCTTGTCATACTTTTTCTCCTAATCTTTCATGCGGTTTTTTTATCAATAGATTTCCGTTCAGCGTAGCCTCTTTGTTGTTAAAGAAAAATTTCCATACGGTAATTCCTTTAGGTATTTTTTTTAATCCGCGTTCAGTGTCGAGCACAAGAAGATGTTTAGTCTCATTAACTACTTTGCCGTGAAGTCCTACAATTTGCTGGTTAGTGCATTCTACGACACTTGCTTGAAGTCCTATTAACTCATGTCCTTTAATGTTTTCAGGTGTAATCATTGCTTCCTCATCTCGTTTAGCCTGGTAAGAATTCTCGCTATATCTCTTCTTAATGGTCTTAGCTTGCCACTTTCTTTTCTCAGTGTTCCTTT
>JACQFM010000033.1 GCA_016200035.1 Nitrososphaerota archaeon | reverse complement strand
TTTTTTCTAAATCTGAGCCGCATACCCCACATGATCTCATTTTTACCATGATGTCTCCATTCCCAACCACGGGTTTATCCACTGATTTAATTTCCACTACCGAGGGTTTTTTTACAAATGCTGCCTTCACAGGAAATTTCTAGAATTCATACTATATTTGGATTAAACGCCAAGTATTTGTTTGAGCAGTAGCCTGTAGTCGACTTCTCCTTTCTGACTCCCTGAAGCAGGGAGTTCAAATACAAGAGGAGTTGATTTTTTTGCTCTCAACTCTGTGAGCTTATTGGCAATATTTTTTGAAATATCATCGCTTACAAGAATTAGTCCAACTGAAGTATCATTCATAAGTTTTGTAATCTCTGCAAGGGCTTTTTCGCTTGATTCTACTATTGTTCCTTGTACACCGGCAAGCTGAAAACTAGTTACAAAAACCCTGCTACCAACTGTAACTATTCGCACATGTCGCGTTTTCTATTTGCACATTTAACTTTTGCCGTATCAAATGAGTTCATATTTTTGGCATAAATTTTTCTAAATTAAGATTTGATGATAAAGTAATTCGAACTCCTACGTTTATTCGGACGCAATTAAATAGAAAGTAGTATTAAGGTATACAATAAATTATTACTATGCAAGAAGGTGATCTCGCTCCAGATTTTGAACTTCAGGCAAGTGATGGTAGCACTGTAAAGCTAAATTCTTTCAAGGGTCAAAAAAATGTAGTATTATGTTTTTATCCAAAAAACCATCTGTTTGCATGTCCTTCAAAGAAGGTCTTCAAGATGGCTCAAAATACAATCTCATCATATCCTCAAATAACCGCCTTGGATGCAGTTCTCTTTGCTATTTCGGTTGATACTATTGAGGACCAAAAAAAGTTTGTTGACGAGTACAAGGTGCCATATTTACATCTGAGTGACACAAAAAAATTGGTATGCAAAACTTATGCCGGTTTGAATTTGGCACGTCTTGCCAGGCGTTCCACCTTTATTGTTAACAAGGAGAGCAAGATAGCGAAGGTTTTCAGAGATATAAACGTCGATGCACATGGTCAAGAAATAATTGAAGCTCTGAAAAATTTGAAATAATTTCTGAAATTTGAGAATCAACCATAAATTTTTAAAGATCTGATATTAGATCGGATTCGTGCTGGATCTAGTTGCAAAAAAAATATTCCTTACCAGAGGTAAGGGCGTGCACCAAGATCAGTTAACAAGTTTTGAATACGCATTACGTGACGCAGGCATAGCAGGAACTAACTTGGTTTTGATCTCAAGTATATTCCCACCCGGTGCAAAGTTAATCTCGCGCACAGAAGGTCTAAAACTGATAAGGCCTGGAAGTGTCCAGTTTGTTATATATGCTAAACAACAAAGTAATGAACCACACAGACTGATGGCTGCTTCTGTAGGCCTTGCAGAACCTACTGATAAAACCAAGTATGGTTATCTCTCTGAATACCATTCCTTTGGAGAAACTGAAAAGGAAGCTGGTGACTATGCCGAAGATATTGCTGCACAAATGTTAGCATCATCACTTGGAATAAAATTTGACATTAACAAGAGCTGGGACGAGAAAAGAAAGGAATGGAACATTTCAGGCGAGATATATAAAACTAGAAATATTACTCAAAGTGCAGTTGGAGATCCAAAAGAACGCTGGACAACAGTCTTTGCAGCAGCAGTACTTATTCTTTAAATTCTTTTCTTACGCTTCTTAATTAACAAGAAAGTTGCAGCTACTATAGCTATTCCAATACCAATTGGAATGTAAAGTAAGTTGTAACTTGTAGTTTCAGATGTGGATGGTTTTTCGATCACCTCTGGTAGTGGGATTGTGCTTGGTGTTTCTGACAGAGTCGAATTTCCAATTGTTAATTGCAAATCTGCCTTGCTTACTTCGGAAGTTTTGCCAAAAAGATACCTTCCAACTATCTGCGTTCCAGAGTCGGGATCAAAGAACCATCCATTTTTTGTAAGGTCACTTGGAAATTTTTCACCATCTTTTTCAAATGTTGGAACAAGCTCACTGCCATGACTTGTAACCTGTATGACTTCATTTGATAAAACTACAACCTGAACAAGTGAATTGAGAGGGAAAAAACCTACGTTAAAGTAACTGGATCTTTCTAGTTTTTGTGTATCAAGAAGCTCAAGGGGATTGATTGTTGTTATTTTATTTTTAAGAGGATAATCACGATTGACCTGTAGTTGGAAGATTGATTTTTCTCCACTGGGTATTATTGAGAAAGTGACAGAGGAGTTTGGATCATCGGCAATTTTTTTTGCTACATCAAGAAACCCTCCTGAATCTCTTATCTGTCTTGCTAACAATGTGGTCGTAAACGTCTCATAAAGATACGAAGTGTCTGATTTTGGCATCGTGTATACAGCAGATATTGTACCTCTTCCTGAGACAACTCCAGATGTCTGAAGCTCTTTGTTTATTACACTCTCAGAATGTACATAAACTGAGCTAAACTTTGCATTTAACGAAAATGCTTTGTTTATATCATTTATCAGTGAATCACCTACTTCCTGACCCTTTGCCTGCATCTGTTCTATCTTGTCTAAACCCTCATTTGAGATATTTATCAAAACACAAATAGAATCTGTCACTCCTAAGGCGCATTTGTCCTCGTTAGTTATTACAATGGCTATGATATTTTTTGCATCACGTATTTTTTGATCAAGCTCTAGCGGCACGCGTATTTCTCCTGTACTTGTGCTAGAGAGTGTTATTGTGGTTGTTGTTTGATTGAGGATTTTTTGATCAACTATTATCTGTGCAATTTCATGAAAAGTTGAAAGCTGTGGTTGCTGTGCAAATGTAATATTTGTATTTAGGAACAGGACCAATGTCATAAAAATAAAAAATAAAATTGATTTTTTCAACGAATGCAACTTTCTGCATGGAACTATTAAGTCTACTCTTCCAGTTTTTCAATTTTAATTGCAAATCGTTGGAAAGGCTCTTCCTGAAAATGATCTTTACAAACAAGAATTGTCTCATTTGGTTCGGG
>JACQFM010000011.1 GCA_016200035.1 Nitrososphaerota archaeon | reverse complement strand
GCTATGACCAGTTACCCAGCCAATGTCAGCTGTACAAAAATAAACATCAGAGTCTTTTATGTCAAAGATCCACTCAAACGTGCAGTATAGATGAGTAAGGTATCCTCCAGTTCCGTGCAGCACTCCTTTTGGTTTTCCAGTTGTGCCCGATGTGTACAAGATGTACAATGGGTGTGTACTCTCTAACTTTTCTGGTTCACATTTTGAGTCTGCATTCTTCATAAGCTCACTCCATTTTTTGTCCTTTGGATTCAGCGTAATCTTGTTTTTTGCCCGCTCCAAAACTATTACGTGCTCTACAAAATCAAAACCAAGAATGGCTTCATCAACAACTTCTTTTAGTTTCACAATAACACCACGTCGATATCCACCATCAGCAGTGATTACAACTTTTGATCTAGAGTCCTCAATTCTATCACGCAATGATTGTGAACTAAAGCCTGAAAAGACAACAGTATGTATTGCTCCAATTCTTGCGCAAGACAGCATGGAGATGATAAGCTCTGGAACCATAGGAAGATAGATTGTTACTCTATCGCCTTTTTTTACTCCAAGTGACTTTAAGACGTTTGAAAACTTGTTGACCTCAACCCACAAATCATGATAGGTGAGTGTTCTGCCTTCCCCTTTTTCACCTTCCCACAGAATAGCTGGCTTGGCTCCCTTTTTTTGTAGGTGTATGTCAAGGGCGTTATATGAAGCGTTTAGCTTGCCGCCAACAAACCATCTTGCAAATGGAGCGTTCCACTCCAAGGTCTTCTTCCAGTCCTCAAACCAATGAAGCCTTCTTGCCTGGCCTGCCCAGAATGAGACAAAGTCAGCCTTGGCTATCTCTCTAATCTCTGGGTAATTATTTCCAAGACCTACTAGGAAGCTCTCAGAGCTCATAGATCAAATGTATCTTTGATTCAAAAAAAGGGTTTGCCTTAAAAAAGGAGGTTGGAGCGAACGAGTTATATCCTAATCATCTTGGCTAGATGGATGTCATCCTCTTAAGCCAATCAGATTCTTGAGAATCTTCTGCACCGTCAGCTGCAACTGGTACTGGTTTTTGCTGTGGAACTTGGGGAGTAGTATTGACTTCAGCTGGACCAGCTTGTGGTTGGGCCGACTGTGGAGCCGATGGACTGTGGAGCCGATGTGTTTTCGACTTTGCCCAAATATGAAATGGCGGCTGAATGAAGATCTTCTTTGGGGCTTTGAGTCCGCTCCAGATTTTCCACGGAGAGGTCTGTGATTTTGTGTTGTATGCTTACTATCTCGGCTTTTTCGTGGTTGATGTGTTCGATTATCTCTATGGTTTGCCTTTTAACCAACTCAAACTTGTCTGCTGATATCTCGTTGCTCTTGTATTGCAACTTGGCATCAAAGACAACTAATCGAATCGATTGTAGCTGGCCATCCAGCTCGGCAATTCGCTTTTCTAGTTTTTCTTTGATTTGTTTTTCTGTTTCTTCGAGGGTAAGCAGCTTCATTTTGTATTTTTCATGGATGAGCTCTGCGTCCTCCTTCATGTCGTCATTTTCAGATACGATGTCTATCAGAGCACGTATACGACGCAATGTAAGACCCTTTTCTCTAAGCAATCGCTTTGCTCAAATGGCAGCTGTTTGAGTCCTTCAGAACCACAATCAACTCCAACGGTTTGTACAGAACCATCAATGTCAGTTATGGTGCCGACGACTTTGCCAATAAAAGTGCCGTACATGTCTTTTACTTGCTTGCCGATAAATTCGATATCGTCTTTGCTCATTGGGTACTGGTTTTGGATTTAATATAACCAGCAAAGTGTTAACAAGGTTTCTGATCTTGGTAAGATCATTTTAACTAAGGAAAATGAGGAAAATTTCTCAATCTTTTGCGCAATTTTAAAATCTAGATTTTGTTTAGTATATGTCAAATGATAGACAAACAAGGCCTAGACGAGATCTTGCACTTTGTGTCAAAAAGATGGGTCGACATTACTCGGGACGAAAAAAACAAAGCCTTTGAATCCTTGCCAAGTGGTTTTTGGATGAACGCGACGGGTGGCAAAGCTGGAACTGGCAGATGGGTAACTATGCTAATGTATACCGAAGATACAGCTGAAGCTGAATCCTTCAAAGAAGTCTTATTGCGATGGCAAGCAAAACACAGTGCAAAGCAACAAGACTCGTCAGACTTTATCCAGATAAACAAAAAGTAGATTATTATAATTGGAAAACTTTTCAATCGTGATGCCTGACGAGTTTTCTGATTCTGAAAAAGAAGTTTTAGCTAAACACTTTTCAAATGTAAATGACTCGGTCTTTGCAGTAATAACACCAAAGCAAGTAGACCGCGGAGCACTAATGTCAAGATACAGCAGGACAGACAAGAGCATGCGAAGAATATTTCTAGACGAATTTTTACAAAACGAAAATCGCGGTGAAGAGTTTTACAATAGAGTCTTGCTAGAATATGGTGATGACTCTGTAGCAGAGCTTGGCGAAGCCCAGATTGCAATCGAAGGTTTATCAAACATTGCAGTAAAAAAAATTGAAGACAGAAGAATTGGCTTGTCGTACTTAGAAAAATCTTCGCGCTATGTAGCTTGGGATAAAAAAGTAAATGGGGAATACAAATTTTTTAGAGAACCAGAAATCATGAGCTCAAAGCATGCTGACAAATATTTGGAATCCTGCAATCTAGACTTTGATGTATATTCAAAAAGCATCCAGCCAATGATATCATATATCCAAGAAAGAGAGCCAATTGAGAACCAGAAATTCAGAAATTCTGCTGGTGATGAGGTGCCCTTCTCACGCCTCTCAGATGAGACAGATGTAAAATCAGCCACGAGAATCTATAATGCCACAATCAAGGCAAAGGCACTTGACGTCCTGAGAGGGCTCTTACCTGCCTCCACACTAACAAATGTAGGCATAACTGGAAATGGGAGGGCCTTTGAGTACTTGCTTACAATTCTTTATGGCTCAACGCTGCTAGAGGAAAGAATGCTTGCGCAAAAGATCCAGCGTGAACTTGATGTCATTATCAAATCCTTTGTAAAACGCGCTGATGACAAGTATGGAAAGCTCTTACAAAAATACCATTCTGAGCTCAAAAGTACTTCAAGTCTTCTTGCCAAAAAATATCTAAAGAACAAGAAAAAGAAAGACTCACCAGTAGAGCTTGTAGAATGCGATCCTGCAAAAAAAGCTGAGGAAAAAGTCATTGCTGCAATATTGTACGAACAAGCTCAAGGAGTTTCCTACAAGACAATACTTTCTGAAGTAAAAAAGATTGGACAGACAACAAGAAAAAAGATCATAAAATCATTTGCTGATCTGCGCGAAAACAGAAGACACCGACCCCCACGAGCATTTGAAATGACCGAATACACTTTTGACTTGTTAACAAACTTTGGAATGTTCCGTGACTTTCATCGTCATCGTGTCCTTACATTAGAAAGACAGCTATTAACAACTGATCATGGGTTTTCTGTTCCAGCCGAAGTTTCTGCAATTGGAGTAGAAAAAGAGTTTCGTGATTGCATGTACAAATCAAAACAAGTCTTTGAGCTTTTGCGAGCACAGATGCCAGAGCAAGCTCAGTATGTAGTAAACTTTGCATATAATTATCCATACTTTATGCGATTGAATCTTCGGGAAGCAACACACCTTATTGAGCTAAGAACTGTTCCACAGGGCCATCCTGACTATAGAAAAGTAGGCCAGGAGATGTTCAAATCAATAAAAAAAGCACATCCGATACTAAGTCAAATAATCAAATTCGTAGATATGAAAAAGTACGAGCTTGAGCGACTAGAATCAGAAAAAAGAATAGAAGAAAAGCGCAAGAAAATCGTGCCTGCAAACTAGACAGAACTAGACAAATTTTTGCATGAGGTAATTATTGGATGACATTCCTTCACAGAGACGCTCTCATGTTGCAACGAAGATGTTGATTTGAAATATTAAAGATTTTACACCCATCATTATTATACAGAATCAAATCAACAGCAAATATGGAAATTAAAGAGCTAAGAAACAAAATTTTGGAAACAGGTAACATAACAAGTTG
>JACQFM010000010.1 GCA_016200035.1 Nitrososphaerota archaeon | reverse complement strand
TTACAGTATCAGGGTTAATTGAAGTGATTATCTTGGCCAAATTTAGAATGATTTCGCCTGTCTGCGTAGCTCTATCAGTGGTTGTGTTTTGTATTCTTGTCAGCTTCATCATAAAATCAGGCTTGTGCAATCCAAGCTCATCAATAAATCTCACGCTCATCTCATAATCATAGTGCTGCCCAGTAAAAATTATCGAGCTATTTTTTCTGTTCAATCTCTTGATAAGAGAGGAAAGTTTTATGATTTCTGGTCTAGTTCCCATTATCAGCGCTACTTTCATTTTATTCACACCTTATTTTTTGATCAGTCTTTTGACCTTTACAACAGAGATTCATAGATATTCAAGTAAAGTTTTCCAACGTGAGACCAATCGTAGTTCTGTACCTCTTTGAATGCTTCTTTGCATATTCTATCTGCTCTTTCCTTGTTTTCTACAAGATCAATTATCTCTTCAAGAATTTTTTTGGTATCAGGTTCAAGCAAAATTCCCGTCTTATTATGTTCCAGAATCTCTTTGTTTCCCCCTACTTTTGTAGCAATTATTGGTGTTTTACATGCCATTGATTCCAAAATTGCAGAGCTAATACCTTCAACTAACGATGGTTGAATCATGACGTCTGATCCTCGTATCAATTCGATTACTTTCTCTCTTTCTTGATAACCAAGAAAATTCTTTTTCATATCTATTTGAAAGCTTGCTAGTAGTTTTGCCATGTACAATTTCAATTTGTTCAGAATAGATTCCATGGATTGTGAGAATTTTTTTCCCATCCGCCTGTTTCATTGGTAGTGCTGATGGCAAATTGTGTGCATGTACTATGTCATTCTTTTTTTTAAGTTTCGTTTTAAGAAGAGCAGATATCATAAAACTAGGATTTTTCAATCCTTTGATTGGCAAAGTGAGTGTATTTTCTGAAGATATTATCTCTATATTGTGTCCATTTTGTTTTAGAAATTTAGACAATTCATGAACGTGTTGAGCAATTCCCCCTATTCCTTTCTGAGTTGGTGATATAATGAGGATGTTCAATGCAAAGACTAGACTAGATGTATTCTTTTAAGGTATTGTAGAAATGCTACTATTCAATTTGTTTAGTTTCTACTATCCATCAATTGTTCTTTTAACCAATCTTCCAGCTTGGTTTTTGGTTCCCAGTTTAACAATTTCATTGCAAGTCTGATGTCAGCTTGACTTGCTTTAATGTCACCATGTACTCCTTCTTTGTATATTGGTTTTATATCCAATCCTGATGATTCTATAATGATTTCTGCTAGTCCTTTAATCGAGATTGCTATTCCTGAACCTATATTAATGAGAGCATGATCCACTTTACTTTTCATAGCTAGGAGACTTGCTTCAGCTACATCTTGCACATAAACGAAATCACGTGTTTGTAAACCATCCCCAAAAATTATTGGTTGTTTACGATCTGCTATTCGTTCCAAGAACTTTGTTATCACACCAGCATATGCGTTGTTTTGTCCTTTTCCATAGACGTTAAAGTATCTAAGTCCAATGGCGTTGATTCCTAATTTTGTATATTTTTCCGAAAGATATTCTGCCTGTAGCTTTGTTTCGCCATATGGATTGATAGGTTTTCTCTCAGAATTCTCTACGACTGGAATCTGTGTTATATTTCCATAGACCGCTGCGCTACTTGCAAAAACAACCTTGAAGCCAAATTCCTTAGAAATCTTCAGAATATTTTCGGTGCCATTTACATTTATATCAAAATACTCCTTTTCTCTGGAAAATGATTCGCGTACATCTGTAAGTGCAGCTAAATGAAATACACCATCCACATTTTTAAGAACGCGTCTTAATTTCTCAAAGTTAAGGATATCAATATTAACAAATTCAATATCTTTCAAAACAGGATCAAGTTTTTCTTTCTTACCCTTACAAAGATTGTCTATAACTGTTATAAAGTGTCGGTGCTCTACAAGATATTTTGTAAGATGGCTACCTATGAATCCTGCTCCACCTGTAACAATAAAATTCATACAAAATAGCCACTAATTCATGTCTTTAAGTTTTGATAGAGACGTATTCTACTGAAAAAGATGACTTAGATTAATGATTGAGCTGCTTCGTGCATCATCTGGCTTTTTGCACATCCTGCAGCTAGTTCATCACCAGAACCTCGTCTCATGATTCCCCTATAGAGCCCGTCTTCTAGTTTTGCGCCTACTCTTTGTTCCCATTCTTCAACGGTAATAGAATATTTCTTCTGAATCCTATCCCTGTACCATTCAGGAATTACATTAAAGGCGCAAAATGGAATTATTCTAAGATCCGGCGTAACATAATGGATATCACATCTTTGCAGTCTTTCAAGGTCTTCGTTGTATTTGTCTTGGAAGTGCATCATGCCGAGGAATAATCCTTTCACATGCCATGAACCAACAGCGTCAAATGATCTTTTCATTAGAATGTTTCCAAACATCTTTGCCAGATCAAGTCCAGCAGGTTGTTTTTTCTTATCTACAAAGCTTGAGAGTTTTCGTACTACTTCTAACATTGTAAAGTACTTGTTCTTACCTGATTTGATCTCTTCTGCCTTGTCTTCAAAGAGCTCTAACATTCCTTGAATATCAGCAAACTTTGTTAATGGTACAAACTTTTTGGTTTCTTGGTCTTCAAAGATGTATGTGCCAGCACCACATGCAAGGTGAATTGACAATTCATATTTTGGCTTGCTTGAAAATGCTTCTATAACATTTGTCAGTGGCATGCAACTTGGAACCGGGAACCAATCATCTACAGTAACTTCACCGTTTGTCTGTTCCTCTATTCTTTGTATACAATCAGGAATTGTGATTCTATATTTTTCACGTTCTTTCTTGCCCATTCTTCCAGTGAGAGAAACTGGCTGGAAGTTTACTGCATGCACAACGTCAAGGTTCTTTTGTGCATATCTGATCATTCCACCTAATTCGTGATCATTAATTGATTTGATAACTGTTGGAACAAAAACTACGGTAGTTCCTGTCTTTCTTGCACTTTCTAAAGCATATGGGACTTCCCAATGGTTCTTTGGATTTGTTCTTGGAGTTACACCATCAAAGCTTAAATAAAGATTGTTAACACCGGCCAGTCTTACTTCGCGCATTGCTTCTGGATCCAAAGCAAATCTAATTCCGTTTGTATTCATTTGTACGTGATCGACTCCTTCTTCTTTCATTATTTTTATAACATCAACAATATCTTCTCGCAGCATCGGTTCTCCACCAGTTATTTGCATTGAGTTACCTGGAATTGGTCTTTCTGCACGCAAAGTCTTCATCATGGCTCGTACTTGGTCTAGTGATGGTTCATACATGTATGCACCTTCAAGCCCCTTTTTCACATAGAAGAAGCAGTACCAACATGTTAGATCACATCTATTTGTAACAATCATGTTTGCCAGTCCACTGCGGGATAAGTGATTCGAATACAGGCCACAGTTATTTGGACATGAACATTTGTCAATCATAACGTTTGGAGCATGTGCACCCTTTCCGTCCATCCAATAAGTGCTAAACTTCTTGTACATTTCATAG
>JACQFM010000186.1 GCA_016200035.1 Nitrososphaerota archaeon | reverse complement strand
CTGCGCCTGCACCAATAATTGAACCCAGAAATCCCGATCCTACTTTTCTTGTATGCAAAATACGAAGTCTGTAAACGCTCATGCTAATTACAATTCCTGACAATGCAGAAACCACGACAACTAGTGCAAAACGGAATATGTCATAATCTGCAACATAGAATAGGAGATTAGGTTTGGTGAAGATGAATTCTGACAGAATGGAAAGTAGTACAAGCATGCCAGAAAATATTGCTACTGATAAAATCAGATAAGATGCCTTTGAAAAGACTAGTTTGAATGCTAAACTGTTCAACTTAGCTCAGCATCTTTTCTATTGTTTCAGAAAAGACAGAAGCTGGCTGTGGTCCAACTATCTTTTCTGTAGTTCCATCAGGACCCACAATGAAAAATGTTGGTGTTCCTTCTACTCCATTTGAGATGCCTACCTGCTTGTTGTAAGACACTCTGTCTGAGTATTTGCCAGAATCTAGACAGTCATTAAATTGTGCTTTATCAAGACCAAGATCTGCTGCAAATTGCTTCAGGGCTGCTGGGCTTGCCCATCCACTCTGAATTGAACCTTGATTCGTATAAAGTGCAGAATGATATTTCCAGTATTTTCCTTGTTCGTCTGCACAGTATGTAGCTTCTGAAGCTAATTGTGAATCAGAACCTAAGAAGGGAAAGTCAACAAAGTACAGCTTTACCTTGTTTGTGTCAATGAAATTACTTGCAACTGTTGGCTTTTGATTTTTGAACCAGTCATCGCATTTTGGACATTGGTAATCACCAAATTCTATTATTGTAACTGCGGTATCTAGCGAACCCTCTACTGGCGATGCCATAGATATGTCAATTTTCCCAACTGTCTTTGTCATCATGGATTTTTCTTTCATCATTGAGCCTTCTTTTTCCATCATGGATTTGTCTTTCATCATGCTGTCCTTTTCATGCATTGTATTATCTTTCATCATCTTCATTGTTTCTTCTTGGCTTGCTGCCCATCCATGTTGCATAAGAGTTTGAGCAGTAGATGGTTTCACACATGCTGGAGACCAGCTTCTTGCGTTAAAGACTAGCTCCAAGCCTTCTTTGCATTTTATATCATGCATCATAGCCCCAAGCTTCATTTGTTTTCTTGGAGGATCAATATTTTGTTTCATCATTGAGCTTTCTTTTTTCATCATAGTTCCATTCATCATTGAGCTTTCTTTGTTCGTCATCTTTTCTTGCATGGTCATGTTGGCTTGCTTGGTTTTTGTCACCTGTGAGCACAATTTGTTGCCGCATACTAATCCTTGCTTATATTGTGCAGTGAGATGATTGTCCGGATTCTCGTAGCTACTTAGTGCTGATGCCATGTAATTTGATGTCAATGCCACCGTAAACACTGGAATTATCGCTAATAATCCCAAGAACTTTAGTTTTGTATTCATTTGCCGCTTTTTGACCCTAAGATTAGATAAACATTTTTCCAAATTCATACAAATCATAAGCTACGTTACTTTCTTGTAGCTTCAGGTTTCGTGCTTTAAGGGATTCGTTTTATTCATAAAATTGAGATATCAGTCTCGATGTTACCGCCAAACCTATTGTAGTGTCACCTTAAGCAATATCAATACACCACCAAGTTCTGCGATATGTACAGCAAGAAGGTATGGCATAAGAGCAACGGAGTAAAGTTCTGTCACAGAAAAATACGTATAAACCCCAATTACATTATGCAAAAAAAGCAACCCTACAAAAAATATCATCCCCAGTGGAAGTTGTGCCTTTGTTTCTGAGTAAATTTTGTAAAAGACACTAGCTAAAATACCAAGCACGATCATGTTTGCTACTGATACCGTTGCGCTTGTAGTCATTAGTAGTTCCATAAAGATCCTCTTCTAGTTAGTTTCTTCAAAGGATTTCATGTTAAGACTCTTGTACAGCTTCACTATAATTTCGTTAAAGGCTTCGATATTGTGCTCAAGGAACGTAGAAAGAAAGAATAAAGCTCCATAACGCTCCCCTACTCTTGATACTAGGTTGTTCTTTTCAAGAACTTCAATGTGGAATTGGATCGCGTTGTAATCAAGGCCCAGCTCCTTTGAAATTTGGTGAAGGTTAAGAGGTCTTTCGGCCAAAAGCAGAATTATCCTAAGCCTATTTGCTCCCCCACGTGTGCCCGTGAACAGATATGAGATTAGCCTTCTCGTATTGGGATCTGTCTTGCTTTTGGCCACCGAGTCCGCTTCTGAAGAGCTTTTCAGCATGTTCTTTGAAACATAGCTATAGAGAATCTGGCAAAATTGGTTCTGTAAGTCTTTGCGCACTAGCTCAGAAACTATTGTTTTAGTTTTCATTATGCGTAGTTGGCCAATCAGGTATTAAACCAGATTTCCAGATCATGTCCAAATCTTATCCGAATTAATGTGTCAAAAAAAAGTGAAGCAGACATGAAGCAGAAATAACTGTCAAGACGATTCCTTTTCTAATTTCAATGCACAGGAGTTTATACAATACCTCAACCCTGTTGGATTAGGACCGTCATCAAAAACATGTCCAAGATGAGCTCCGCACTTGTCACATGTTACCTCTATCCTTTGCATGAAGTGGCTGTGGTCGTCATGTTGTTCTATGTTTGATTCATTATCAGGCTTGGTAAAACTTGGCCAGCCAGTGCCGGAATCAAATTTGTCATCAGATTTGAATAGAGCATTACCACAACAAACGCATTTGTAGAGACCCTTCTCCTTTGTGTTTACATACTGACCTGTAAATGGCATCTCAGTTCCCTTTTTCCTTGTTACGTTGTATTGTTCAGGGGTGAGTTGCTTTTTCCATTCCTCGTCGTTCTTCAAGACTTTGTGCGTCATCAATTCATCACTCCGCCATTGGCCTCACATAACAGCTGCCGCCGCCTTTTTTCATGTGGTACTTTTGATGATATTCTTCAGCTTTGTAGAATGTTGATGCAGGCACAATCTCAGTCACAATCTCATTTTTGAATTTCCCTGATCCCTGTAGAGATTCCTTCGACTTTCTAGAAATTGCTTCCTGCTCTGGTGTATGAAAAGCAATCATGGAACGGTACTGCGAGCCTGTATCTGGTCCCTGTCTGTTCTTCGTTGTGGGATTATGAATAGACCAGAAGACATCAAGTAGTTCTTCATATGAGACCTCATTTGGGTCGTATTCAATTTGTACTGCCTCAGCATGTCCTGTTTTATCAGTACATACATCACGGTATGTCGGATTTTCAAATTTTCCTCCAGTATATCCAACCGTTGTTGATCTTACACCTTTTATTTGCCTGAACTCCTCCTCAACACCCCAGAAGCAACCTGCAGCAAACGTAGCTAATTTTGTATTGTTATTCTCCATAGACTTGATTATTTCTCTGAGTATAACAATATTTTTCTAGATTAATTCCAAATTAGCTCCAATTTGATTTTATGCTATGAACATTCTTGATATATCAGGATTGTGAATATATGTTATGGTAACAGCATATGTTCTAATAAATTGTAATATGGGCTCGGAAGAATCAGTCATTCAGGAATTAAAGTCAATAATAGGTGTCAGAGATGTGCAGGGAGTATTTGGTGCTTATGACATTATAACAAAAGTAGAATCCAAAACAGTCGAGGAGCTAAGAGACATAATCACATGGAAAATCCGAAAATTGGATAATATTCGTTCCACTCTGACCATGATGGAAGTAAAGGGTCAATCCTAACTATCTTTTTTCTGTTGTGTCAGATTGATTTTCAATACAGCATCATGTGATCCAGCATCTTGGCCTTATTCTGGACCCACTATGGAGATTAGTAAAATAGTTTAGTTTCCTCACTTAGAACAAGTAAAATGCCATCCGACCTTCGGTGGAATGTGGCTTTCCTTTGAAGCGATGCCACGGTTTTGCACCTTACGCACTACTCGGTTTTCCCTCACCAACACTTCTGAAGATTCCCGTGTGTTACCACACAGTTTCCCGTGCGGAAGCGCTGACGGTCACTTATCCAGCCAGAAAATCAAGCCTTCGCCTGATCTCCAAATTCGACAAGCGCATCTTCACCTTTGCCGGTCAGATGGTGACATATATTCGTCTTTTTAAAATAAAAAGCTGATCAATATAGATCATGTATTATCCAACTGATTGTATTCATCGAAAATCTTTCGTAATAGGTCTTTTTTAATACCGAGAATTACAAGATAGACATTTTTTAATAATTGAAGTTCTTAGTTTGTCTGTTTGGCACGTCGTGAGCTAGTGTGTCCTATCTGTAGAAAAAAGTTCACAGAACATTCAGAGTTACAAACGAAAATATGCAAAATTATCACGATAAAGGAATTCGCTGGAAACAGCCCGGGTTTTGATGTTCAATTCAGACCTTCATTCGAACTAGATTGATAGTTTGAGAATTTTTACACATTGTTGTTTAGTGAAAAGAATCTACAAAAATCAGATTGTGTTTTAATTTATCAAGATCCATGGATTAACAGGGATCATTGATTTTTATACTTGGGTTAAACAGATAAAGTATGCAGAATCAAGAATTAGACTCTAAAATGTTAGGGCAAAGGGGTGCAAGACAGAGAATTGTCTAGCCGATACTCACCATATGATCTCGCATACAAATTAGTAAGTCAAAAAGGATCTGGTTCTCATGTTATACTAGGAATACTAATTCTAATCATTGGTATTGGCATTGGTCTCTTCTTTCAAAACGAGTTAATGATCTATCTTGCAGTAGCTGCCGGAATTGTAGTTATCGTTTCAGCATTTCTAATGATAATCAAACAATATGAAAGAGCGATAATACTTCGTCTGGGAAAATACAATAGACAGGTTGGAGCTGGGGTACAGACCCGACTACCTTTTGCAGACAATATTCTCGTAGTAGATATCAGAGAAAAAGTAAGCGAATTCAAAGCAGAAAGGATGCTTACAAAAGATAATGTCCCAGTAACTATCGACGCAATTCTTCGTTACAAAATAATTGAACAGCGAGCTAAAGACGCCATATTAAATGTCGAAAACTTTAACCAGATGATTCAACAGGTTTCTCAGACTACACTCCGCAACAATATAGGCTCTTCACTATTCCAAGATATACTCTCAAAAAGGGAGGAAATCAATTCCCACGTTAGAACCATAATAGAAAGCGAGGCAAGTAACTGGGGTGTCGAAGTCACTGGTGTTGAGATTCGTCAGGTCATAATCCCACAAGAGCTGGAATCTGCAATGTCAATGCAGGCACAGGCAGAACGTGAAAAGAGTGCGCGAGTAACATATGGCGAATCAGAAGTGCTAGTTGCAAAGAAATTTGAAGAAGCCGCACAGGTATATTCCGAAAACCCTGTTGCCTATGCGTTAAGGCAAT
>JACQFM010000185.1 GCA_016200035.1 Nitrososphaerota archaeon | reverse complement strand
CCGCCGCAGCTTCAATATCTGCTGGTTTTTCTTTGTAAGCTTGTGTTAGTTGTCTAACTAGACTACCAAATCCAGATCTTCCGTAGCTATCCAGAGGCGGAAAATATGTTCCAACATAGAATGGTTTTTGATCTGGCGTGAGAAATACACTTAGTGGCCAGCCACCACTTCCAGTAGTTAGCTGACAAACCTTCTGATATATGTCGTCAAGGTCAGGTCGTTCTTCCCTATCCACCTTTATGTTAATGAAATTCTCGTTCATAATTTTGGCAATATCTTCATTTTCAAATGATTCATGTGCCATCACATGGCACCAGTGGCATGAGCTATATCCTATGCTCAAAAAGATCGGTTTATTTTCTTTTTTTGCTCTTTGCAATGCTTCGTCACCCCATGCATACCACTGAACCGGATTGTAAGCATGTTGAAGTAAATATGGACTGGTTTCTTTGATAAGATTATTTGCTTTCAATATATTTCAAAGAACAATGTACCTATTTGTAGGTAATTCAAATGTAGTCAGATAGTTTTTATCATATAATAAGTGGAAATCCTATTCCTTATGGCACCAACAATCGCATTTGATTGAAGGGTCTTTTTTCATCTTCTCTCTATGGGCTCCAATGGTATCACAATACCATAACAGGTGTTTGTGTGAATATGGTAACCCTCTGCAAATCGTGCTTCATTACCCATGATTCACACTTTCTGATCTCTTTAATGTAAAGTTTACATTTTTCTTTCAAAGACCTTTATACCTGTAACATAAGGACTGTGGTCATAATGAAAAAAGCCATTGTCTTAGGAGCTTCAAGAGGAATTGGAAAGGCGATTGCTTCTGGATTGAGCTCACTTGGCTGTCATGTAATTGCTACATCAAAAAAAGACGTAGACACATCGGATTTAGAAAGCATAAAGAGGTTTGTAAAGCAACAAAAGGAAACGGATATTCTTGTTCTAAATACAGGAGGACCTCCTGCGAAAAGATTTTCTGATGTCACAGAAGACGAATGGAAACATTATCACAATCAACTATTCCTAGGGTTCTGTTTGATTTTACAGAAACTTAGGATAAGAGATGGCGGATATGTCTTTTTGATTTCCTCTGGTGTCATAAAAGAGCCAAGTGCCGATCTCATAATTTCTAGTGCTTATCGTTTGGCCTTCACAGCTGTCTTGAAGGTCCTAAGCAAAGATTTCGCTATAAGAAATATTAGTTGCATAAACATAGCTCCTGGTGCAATCAATACAGACAGAGCACGTCAATTGGGAATAAAAAAAGAAGACATGGCACGGTCTCTTCCCATGAAAAGATTGGGTGAGCCTGAGGAAATTGGTAACTTTGTGGCATCAATAGTTGAAAAAGAGATCAAATATCTATCAGGCATTGTGATAACTTTTGATGGAGCTAACTCAAATTATGTGTTATAATTTAAAACGCAGAAAAGGTACGTCACCTGATTAAATTTCGTTTTTGTAAAGTAATTCAAAGAAATAGGCATAGATTCATTCAAATGTTAAATAAAAGAGCAAGTTTTACTCTTTCATGAACTGCCGGCGGTGCCATCATGCAGACATGGCACATGAAACGTCTCATGAGAGTCGTTCTCTTTCAAAGGCTGGCAAATGCCTCATACCACAATGCACTTGCAAACAATTTCTTGATCCAATACAAGAAATTGATGAAGATCTACTCTAAGTGTGTTTAGTAGCTATTTGGCTGGAGCTTAAGTTTTTGGCTTTTCAACAATGGCAGGTTCCTTGGTTGTATTTGTCACGGCAGAAGTCGTTTTTTCTGCTGCGGCAAGTGATTTATTATTTAATTGACTCATTTTTTCCTTCATTTCCATAAACTTTGCTTGTTTTCCTTTTAGAATTGTTTCAGAGAAATGTGGATTATTCAAAGGTGAAATCACGATCAGACCTATTATAGCAAGAGATGCAGAAACAACGACCATAGACCATCCCACTGCTCTATAATTATGAGGGTCTTTCATTTGTTTGAAAGCAACTATCACCTGAATTTAATCTTTTATTCAAGCTAATCTATTACAGAATTTATGAATTGTCCGTGTTGTGGTGCTGAGATGAAGAAAACCCAAGATTTGGAAAAAAGTTATCTTATGAAATGTACACAATGTGGTCTAAGTGATACTGTGCTAAAGCGATGAATTTTTCTTGTTTTCTAGCTTGAAAATCTGTAAAGTAAGAAGATCTATTGCCTTTTTTAGATGTTCAAATTCATTTAGCGAATGTATCTGCGTATCAACCAGTACCCTAATTATTCCGATAAGTGATTTCTGAACATCATCAGTAGTTGAAACTTCAAGTGCATTTAACCTCGAAAGTATGATGTCAAGTTCTTTTTGTGCCCTTTGACCTTTTGACTCGGGTTTTGACATGTTGGTTATTTTTCATTTCAATATATGAAGATAGAGTTAAAGCATATTCTGTAAATTCAATTCTATGATCGACGAAAGACTTGCTTCTCTTAATATTACACTACCAAGCCCACCAAAACCTGCTGGCTCTTATGTTCCAGTTGTTATAGCTGACAAACTTGCTTTTGTCTCAGGGCAGATCCCCATAAAGGATGGCAAGGTCGTTTATGTAGGGAAAGTATCAGAAGATGTAACTATAGAAGATGCCCAAAAAGCTGCAAGACTTTGTATCATAAATGCTCTTGCTCATCTCAAGACTGAACTCAAGAGTCTAGATAGGATCTCTAAAATTGTTCGAGTATCTGGCTACGTAAATTCTTCTTCTGACTTTACTGAACAACCAAAGATTATCAACAGTGCTTCAGACTTACTTTTTGAGATTTTTGGACAGAAAGGACAACATACTAGAATTGCAATAGGGGTCTCAAGCCTTCCACTCAATTCAGTAGTTGAGATTGATTTAGTTGCAGAAATTACTTTAGTTTAGAATTAAATTTTTTTAGAAATAACATCATTTTTTCTTTTGGTACCACTGCACCACATGCTTTGTCATGACCACCCCCGGAACCTCCAAGTTGAGTAGCAAGTTCGTTAACAATTTTACCTAAATGGTGTTTGCATGTTCTTGATCCTCGAATTGATACTGCATATATTCCATGATCTTCTCGTAACTTGTACGAAACTCCAATGTCTTTACCTGACATGCCCAAAACAAAATTTACAACCATACTTGCCCCAGAGTTTGTAACTTCCATATAGCTTAGATTCTTCATGGTTTTCATCTCCTTTTTTACTACTTGAATTATGTTAGCTATTTTCTCAGCCTGTAGTCGTGCAAACTCAAAAGCATTAGGTATATCATGTGGATATTTTGCTTCACTTAGCTCATCTACAAGATAAAGCAGATATTCGCTATCCTTTTGATGGGTTACTATTGTAAAAGTAAGAACAGTAGCTTCCAAGAGTGCAAATTGCCTATCAAATTTTTGCAAAAGTTTAGAGGCCAGCGGTCTATCTTCCATGTAGTCAGTAATGGCAGAACAAGCAGCAACAAATGTACTATGATCCGTTAGTTTGGACCGGAAGGCCTCATGGACCTGTACAGTTGTGCACTCATTGGTATTATGTATAAGTTTGACATTGAGATTTTGTATTTTCT
The DNA here is from genome assembly GCA_016200035.1 of Nitrososphaerota archaeon. Classification (GTDB taxonomy): domain Archaea; phylum Thermoproteota; class Nitrososphaeria; order Nitrososphaerales; family Nitrosopumilaceae; genus JBBDNF01. The sequence continues at coordinate 4,869 of JACQFM010000185.1, read as the reverse complement.
TTTTAATTTTTTCATCAAGATCGTGGTGATCTATGTATGTAATTGCGACCCGCTTCTTCCTAAGAAAGGTAATTAGATCAATAAATTGATCTTCGTTTGCTTTACTTAGACCCAAGTCACAAATGTACAGCGACTTTATCGTTTCATTGGTTTTAAGTTGCTCAAGTTCCTTCATCAATCCCGGATAATCAACAAGTCTGGTCTCACCTCCGAAGGCTGTTCTAATTAGTGAAGCTGCCCCTATACCGTCTGCGTCCTCTTTATGAGAAACACATAGGACTTGAGTTCTTGGCATAGAATAGATTAGCCGCAGCTACCCTCATTTAAATCAAAAATGTCTAAGTTGATCCTCTTGTTTTGGCGTACAATCTGAATCTTGAAACAAGATTTTGATGACCTGCTACATTCTGTAAAACGACGCAATACATGTCGTAAAAAGAGAGTCCTAACAATCTTGCCTCTCTATCAAGCTGCCCTATCTCTTCTAAAGTCTCCATGTCTTTTGAGTTCATTATAAAGTCATCAACAACTTTTATGAAGTCTCTTTCTAAATCTTGCATTTTCGATTTAAGCTTAAATCTAATCGTTTATGCAACAAAGTTGCCAGATTAGACAAATTGCTTAAATTTTTAATTAATTTTACTCGTAGGATGATTGTTTTTTCGCATAATTTTAATATCTTATCTATCAAGTTTAGATATTGTGGAAACAAAGAACATAGGGCTTCGTAACATAGAGGTAGCTGATACAAAGGTTTCTTCAATTGATGGTTTGAATGGGAAGTTAATCTACAGAGGTTACGATATTTTGGACCTTGTTAAGAAATCCACGTTTGAAGAGACCGCTTGTATGCTTCTAAACGAGGATTTGCCAACAAAAGATGTGCTTTCAAACTTTTCTGACAGACTTGTAGCATCACGTGAGATCCATGAAGGAATAGAAGCAGGTTTAAGAAACTTTCCAAAAAATGCAAACCCAATGGATGTTTTGCAGTCCTCTGTTGCTCAACTTGCGACTTATGATAATGAAAAATCAGAGGATAGAAATGCAAACTATCGTAGAGCAATCTCGCTAATCTCAAAGATCCCAATAATTGTTGCATATTGGGATAGAATTCGCAAGGGCAAAGAATTAGTGAAACCATCAAAAAAACTGGGTCATGCTGAGAACTTCCTTTATATGCTAACTGGTAGCGAGCCTGATAAGGAGTTTTCAAGAATTTTCGACATTTGTCTAATTTTGCATGCAGAACACAGTTTTAATGCATCAACATTTGCTGCAAGAGAGGTGTCTTCGACAAGAGCCCACATGTACGCTGCTGTAAGCGCTGCCATAGGAGCTTTAAGTGGTGAGCTGCATGGAGGGGCAAACTTCAAGGTAATGCAGATGTTATTAGAAATAAAAAGTGAGGATAAAGTAGAATCTTGGATAAAAGAAAGACTTTCACAGGATAAAAAAATAATGGGCATGGGGCACGCAGTATACAAAACATTTGATCCACGAGCCGAAGTATTAAGAGAACTATCCAAGCGCCTATCAGAAAAAACCAGCCAACCATGGTATAATATTACAAAAAAGATTGAGGATCTGACAGCAGAAGAAATGAAAAAGATAAAAGGTTCTGATATTTTCCCAAACGTAGATCTATACAGTGCTTCGGCATACTATATGCTTGGAATCCAGCCTGATCTTAATACACCAATTTTTGCCATTTCCAGAGTTGCTGGTTGGACAGCTCATATTATAGAAGAAAAATTTGCTGAGGCAGCTCCTAAGCCCATGTTATATAGACCAAAAGCGGTATACGTAGGTAAGTACTGTGGGCCCTCAGGATGCGAATACATACCACTCGAAAAAAGACAATAAATTTAGTTTCTTGTTTCTAGCCACTCTTTTGCTTTGAGATTGATATCATATTTGTGAAGTACGAAAAAAACCATCTCGTAAAAAGTTATTCCGCGCTTTTGTGCCTCACCATCTATCCATTTGAGGCCTTCTGCTAGTTCAGGATCGTATTCAGAAAATTCAACAAGTTCATCTACCATGTTCGTAAAAAACGAATGTGGTTCAAGCATTGCTAAGGGATTTGAATTTTGCTTATTCAGTAATAAATTCAAAATATATAGACAATCAACACCTTTTTGGTTGACATATGGAACACGTTTATTTTTTCGATGGTAACGAGAAAAGGATCTCATGGAGTATTCAAAATGAGAATTCTATAGTTGAACAGTATAGAGATCAACCAGAGATCTATCTTGACAAGGTCTCTGTTGAGCAATCAAAATACATTGCGCTGCACGCAGGCATGTTCTGGTGCATTGGCAGGTTCATAATAAAAAATGGAGATACTGTTAAGGTAATGCTTGATTCAAAACTAATGTATGAACGCTTGGTAGGAGGAAATGCAAGGAACGACTCTTTTATAGAAGCTAGAACTGGTTTCCTTAAGCAACTAATTGATCAGAGAAAGCTTACTGTAAGATACGAATTGATCGAACCAGAGAAAAATATTGCTACTAAACTATTATCTACCTAGTATTATACCTATATCCATCAAGTTTGTATGTGTTGGGCCGGTGAATATCAGTCCGCCATGTTTTTTAAAAAAATAGTATGAATTATTGCGATCTAGGTAAGACTGAATGTTATTTTCATAAATGATGAAATTGCTTGCCATAGCACCGCTTGTGTCTGTGTTGCCATCTTTACCATCGGTTCCTATACTTGCAACCGTGATGGTTCTATCAATTTTTTGAATCTGGGACAATACAGACAAAACCAACTCTTGATTTCTTCCTCCCTTTCCACGGCCAACAACTTTCACAGTAGTTTCGCCACCGAAGATTACACATGAATTTGGTTTTTTAGGAATTAATTTTACCAGTTTCTTTGCGGTATGTTTTGCCTCTCCAGATATTGGCGAAATAATCTTTGTGAACAAACCAAAACGTGCTGCGGTTTTCTTCATGGCTAGCAAACAATCAGCGTTTGTTGCTATGACGAAGTTTTTTATCCTTGGTCGCTTTGGAGTTTCATCTATTTTTTTTTGTATTCCAAAATTAATCCTTTTTAAAACACTTTTTGGTACAATTTTTTGTAAATTATATTTTTGTAGTATTTTTTTTGCGTCTGAAAAAGTTGTTTTATCACAGTAAGTAGTTCCAGATGCTATTGTGGAAAGGTTATCGCCAATAACATCAGACATTACAAGAGATATTGCGTCACAGTTCACATACTGTGCCAATCTGCCACCTTTTATTCCAGACAGGTGTTTGCGCACACAGTTAATTTCATCTATATTTGCTCCAGATTTGAGTAAAAGATTAGTTACAATTTTCTTTTCCGCAAGAGTTATGCCATCAGGTAGTGAAACAAGTGAGGATGCTCCGCCTGATATTAAGAAAATTATTAAATCGTTTTCTTCTTTTTCTTTTAAGAATTTTAAGATTGTCTTGCTGGCTAGAATACTGTTTCTGTTAGGGAGTGGATGACCAGCGTAAAGAATTTTAAATTTTTGTGTTTTCAACAAAGATTCTTGTTCCTCTGGTATCACAATTATTCCACCGTCTAGATTTATCAAAGAGTTAACAACTTTAGTCATGGAATCCGCTGCCTTACCTATCCCAATTGTGAATATGTGCCCATATTTTGAGAGGTTAAATTGTTTCTTGCCCAGAAAAATTTTTGAATTTTTTATGATTTTTCTCAGAGCCAGATCAGGCATTGCTGCAGAAAGAGCTGATTCCAATATCTCCAATATGGCTTTATCATATCTTGATGAAAGTTCTGTAAAATTAATTATCATATAACAAATATCATGTAAGTGAGCTTATGTTTTTGCATTTCTAGAGATTTCTATTTGATATGAGTTGGTTTATCTCAAAAGCTTAATTTCAGTAGTTTTTGATCTTTAGCTGTAATTGTGGCAGAGATTTCATACTATACATAGGCGTAGACTTAATATACGTGGGATTCCTTGTTTTTACAGAAATTGGGATGAATGAGAATGCATACTAAGAATATCAAAAAATTATCAAAATTCAATAATAACGGAATAGTAGCCGCTTCAATTCTTGCTGTTACCTCAATACTCCTGCTTTCTGCTTTCATGTTCCAATATACGTACGGGGAAGGAAAGACTGGCTGCTCAAACTGTGTTGCGCCCAGTATCAGAGGCGACACATTTCTAGGATTAGATAATGGTTTTACCATTCAGGGCCATGGTTATAAGATTACTTCCAAAACAAATCCAATATCCACTGAACCGGTAGAGGTGGGAAAGAACGTACAAATAAAATTATTCGTCTATGAGGATTTAAAGCCGTCAAATATTGTACATGTTGGACTCTACATGAATCTACATGGAATTCAGGAGGTAGACAGTAGTGACACATACATCGTTTACGAAAGAAATGTTGCAGTAAAGGTTGTAGATCCTCATGGTTTCTTTGCCAACGTTACAGTGACACCAGAAATAAAGAAGGTAAACAATCCAACACTTAGTGTACAAAATCGCGATGCTCTTGAGCTCACTTATGACATTACTTTTGCAAAACCAATGCAAAAATCCAACATAATGGTTACATTGTGGGACTTCCAGCTAAATGTAGAAACTGATAGAATGTCAGATGCTTTAGAAGTTGTTGCAGCTGGAACCTTACCTCCTCTACCACAACCTATGGTTGAACCAATGAAAGAAAAGGAAATAGCTAGTCCAGTGGCTCAATTAAAATCCGGTGTTGAGCCACAGAACGTTGAGTGCAAAGTTGGGTTACAAAAAGCTATGAAGCCGAGTAGCGACATTCCTGTTTGTGTCAAACCAGCTACTTTGAAAATTCTTCTACAAAGAGGCTGGAGATAAAATCT
>JACQFM010000184.1 GCA_016200035.1 Nitrososphaerota archaeon | reverse complement strand
GCTTCTCTTAGTCAAGGTCAAAGTATACGAAAGTGGAAACGTGTTGCGTGCAAATCTTTACTTTACTGGAAAAAATGAGCTTGTCATGCGAAACTATAGAGCATCTGACGCGCTAGCTCTTGCTGCATTTTACAGCGTTCCTATCTTGGTAAAAAAGACCCTTCTAAAAGAAAAGATGGAAGCTTAGGTCACTATCTCAGACAGTCTTCCTTCTTGCTGAGCTCTTTTCAGCTCCATTGCAATTCTTCGTCCCACGCCAAACGTAGTTCCATACTTGTATTTTGTGTATGGGCTTGTTGTTGCAAGGATTGGGTTCCCTGGAACTCTGAGTGAAACATCGTACACAACTATCTCAAGGTCACGCGTGATTACGCTTTGCAACGAAAATGGTCCTATAATCCCGGGAAGATATTCTTTTTTCACGGCGTTTACAAATTTGTCGCCAGCTGAAATTACTTTCTCTAGAAGCGATTCCCTGATGCTTGCTGGTGTGTGCCCTACCTCTATATTTTGAAGAGTTATGTCAATTTCCAGCTGCTGTCTTGCAGGAAGTGCGTTAAAGTCATGAAGGTTTGTCTGCAATCTGCGTTCTATTCCAAGAAAGTCTACTTCTTGTGAAATAGGTGTGTAAAAGTAATTAAAGTTAAAGTAGGTACCAACCACAAGTTCCTCAATACTTGCAATTTTCAGGTCCTCTTTTGATATCAGACCGTGTTTGATCTTAATCTCAGTCTTTTCCTTATAGTCCGAGTAAGATGAGACGATGAAAAATGCCCTTTCGAGTTTCCGTGTTTTTTCCTGTACCTTTACTATCGCAGGTCTGTCAATATCTTTTGGATTCTTGAATATTTTTGGATGCTTTATCCTTGCCTTCTCAAGAAGGTAGTACTGGTTTTTTCTGTAAGAACGTTCTTCTGCCTTAAGGAGAGCCCGATTTCCAAATATTGGTACTCTAAAACTATTTTCTATTGCCTTGTATCCAAGATATGCAGTCAGTGCCCTGTGTGGAACGATTATTGTATTTGATAGCCTGAGCTTTGATTGAATCTTGGCAGAAAGCATTTCCTTGAATTTGTTTAGTATTATTATTTGATCAGAAATTCTAGAGAACCTCTTGTATGGAATTTCTCTTCCTCGCTGGCACAAGACCAACGTTCGAAGATTCTCGTCTTTGGCACCATCCATTATTTCAAGTGCAGAATGACTTCCAAGTGCACCGACAGTCAAATCAGAATATCCTTTAACAATCTCTTGAATGTCTGATCTGCGTATCACAAGCTAGTTTGTTTTACGAGGGTAAAAAAGCGTTGTTTTATTTTGGAGGGTCTTCTTTTTCCTTGAACTCTTTGAGTTCTTTTTCAGATTCGATTTTTGCCTTCTCGTATTCGGATTTTGCTTTTCCAAAGGTTCTTGCAAGTTCAGGAATCTTTTTTGCGCCAAAAATTAAGACTCCTATAGCAATTATTACCCAGATCCATTCCATGCCACCAATTACATTTACAAGGTTTAGACCTAACATCGATATGATAATTTGGGCAGTTTAAGATTTAAGTGTTGCAATCTGTCTGTACTGATGTTCAACTAGAATCATACCTATGAGATATAATGCTATCATTGGCCCTGAGACAAACCACATTGTAATTCCACTTCCATCTGGAGTAATCCATGCGCCTGCAACCACCATTATGACAATAGAGTAGCGGATGTTTTTTCGCCAGAATTTTTCATCAGTTAGTCCTGAAGATGATATCACGTACATTATTAGTGGCAGCTGAAATGCAATTCCAAATGCCAAGATAAATTGCAGTATAAAGGTAACAAAGTCTACCACGTTAAGAAAGGTAACAAGCTTGATGGATTCTCCGTATTGGTATAGAAAATTCAAGATGTATGGTGTTGCGACAAAGTAGGAAAAGACACAGCCTGCCACAAAAAGCCCAATTGCAGGAAGTGTAATTGATTTTATTATCTGAATCTCTTTCTTATTTAGAGCCGGAGTAAAGAATCCTACAAACTCTTTTACAATTATGGGCATTCCAATTACTAAACCAAGGAGTGCCGCAACGTACAACTGGGCAAAAAGTGCCTGGCCTGGAGCTGTTTGAATGAGCTGCACATTTTCTGGGACCAACTGGTTCTTCATTGCCAGCATCACCTGTGAAGATATGTTGTCTATTGGAGCTGGGTTGGGATAGTACAGAGTTATGCCGTTGTAATCAAACGCAGTTATATGAAAACCAAGAATAAATGCAGTTATTATTCCAACAGCAATAACAATTCTGATTACGCGTTTTCGCAGTTCCTCAAGATGCTCCCCTATTGCTTTTAATTCATCCATCGGAGATCTGAAAGTTGGTCAAATCCATATTAATAGTCTGTTTTCGATGATAAATTCAATAGCGCTTCTTCAATTAGAATATCTATCTTGCACAAGTTACTTGACTCTGTTCCTTTCCATCATAAAGATCTGCAAGTGCCCCAATATCACATTCTGAAATGGATGAATGTATTGTGTTAACGGTATCATACATGAGATCATCTGGATCATCAGAATGTCCAAGACCAAGACCATGTCCTAGTTCGTGTCTGATCAGTGCCTTGAGTTGATCATCATCTAGATCATTTACGTCAAAGATCACAATTGCCACATTTGTTAAATACTGATCGTTTATCTCAAATGTAGTCCATCCCGCATAACCATTATTTTCTTTAGCTGAACTCAAATTAATGGTCAGGCCATTTTGATCACCAAGTGAATCAACAATTTGGAATTTAGTTGGTATAGGAAGTTTTGCATGATGTTGTGATGCTTCAAAAAGCGCATCCTGCCAGCCTTGGTAGTAGACCTTACCATCTTTTGTAAATTTGTTTGTAGAAAGTATAGCGTCTTTGATGGACGCAACTTTTTGATACGGTATTGATGGATCAGCTTTTATTGAGACTTTCAGAGTGGCATCTTTCTTCATATCTAAGGGGAGATTTGTCATCGTAGTGTTAACCGATTGCTGAGCGGACACATGATTCAATGCAATGCCCAATATCAAAATAAGAAAGACTGGCCAATGCAGCGCTCGCATTGGACTGATAAAACAAAAAATGCAATTATGGTGGAGTGAGTCCTAAAAATAACATACATTGAACTTGAGGCTACTTGCCCGGAATTGGCAGTAGCTTACTTGAAGGTAGATTACTATTTTCTTGCTCTACTACATCAAAGTTTTCAAGCTCCACACTAATCTCGACGCTTGTCTCAAACTTGTCTCCAATCTCAGTTGCAAGTGAAGCAATCTCAGCAGGTGAATAAATCTCACGAGAGTTGGCCAAGAAGATTCGCTCTCCTTTTTCTCTTACCTCTCCACCAAACTTTGATTTTAGAAATTCGGTTATCTTTGATACCTCGTCACGGTCGATCATGTTGTAGTAAAATACAATTCCATGAATAGACGTGTAGTCCCAAGGAGTTCCGTTTCTATAACAAAAGACACCAAAGTGTGCAGCTTCATCCTTTGAGCATTTTATTTCCCATATGAGCACCTTTTTGGGATCATAGTTTGCTTTTTTTAGTTCCTCGATAGCGAGGTGCCAGTATCTACAACGTGTCATCTCATCAATGAATAAATATTCGCTTATAAAATTGCTTTTCTGAATAACTTTCGAGACTTATAAGATTCAACGTAGATAGAATGATCTAAATGTCCAACATGTCAAGCTTGTGTATACCGTATATGGTACAAAACAAGATAAGGTCTGCACTATTTTGGAAGCATTTAACCACAAAGAATACGAACAGAGGTTTGGCTACTAGCTTATCTTAGCACTGTAGATTCTCTGTGAAGCTTCTTTAGTTTTGGATTGTCTGCAAATATCCAGAGAATGGAACCTTTCTTGTCGTACATTATCTTGTTTGACTTTTCCAGATAGTCAAGAATCGTAGTAAATGTCTTGTATTGTACCTGCTTTGGAAGGGTTCTCCAGAGTCTGTTTTTAGAACTAAACTCCTTTTTGCCAGAAATGATCTCTTCTACCATCTGTATGGTATCAAGGCGTGGCATGTGTGACGATGCTTTTCTGGAACTCTGTTTTACTCTCTTCTGGAAGACAACCTTGCTCATTTTCTACCTATAG
>JACQFM010000180.1 GCA_016200035.1 Nitrososphaerota archaeon | reverse complement strand
GCACATCACAGACTAGCATATGCCATTAAAGAGAGCAAGCCGAGGACGAAAGAAGGGAGGCAAGGGTTCTTCTGACAGAATACAATGTACAAACTGTGGTGCGACAGTACCTAGAGACAAGGCAAAAAAAGTCACCTCTCGATTAAATCTCGTTGAGCACACTTTGGCAAAAGAGCTCAGAGCTCAGGGCGCATACATTGCTTCACCGACGGTGCTAAAATGGTATTGTATTTCATGTGCGATTCACTTTGGAATACTAAAGATAAGATCTGCTGATTCTAGAAGAAATCGCGGCAGACTGCGATAGTTATTCTCGCATAGCGCACGAGGTAGCAACTATTCTCTGTATCAGTGTTATTGATGCAATGATAGCTACTATAATTACAGCATAATTTAGAAATCCAGCCATTCCTATTATCGCGATTACAAGAAGTCTTTCAGCTCTCTCCCCTATACCTATTCCTTGTAGCTGTACACCAAGTGATTTAGCTCGTGCCCTAGTATAACTTACAAGAAGGGACAGTGAAATTGCAATAAGAACTAGGTAACCATCTGCGTATCCTCCAATTAATATTCCAAGAAATATTGCTACTTCAGCAATCTTATCAAATACAGAATCTAGAAAAGCGCCTTTTTTTGAGATTTTTTTTGTTATGCGTGCAACTTGACCATCAACTATATCAAAAAATCCAGATATCAAAAGCAATATCCCTCCCGCTACAAAGGCATAGTCAAAGTGTAAAGCATATACTGTTGCGGATGCAAATGCAAATACCAAACCTACTGCTGTCCAGAAATTTGCAGACAAACCTGTAGCTGCAAATACTATACCAATCTTTTGCAAAGTGGGTTTTAGATTTTCTCTGAAATTATTAAGCATCTGATAACAACCGCTTTTGCAAGTATATATAAGATCAAGTTTTATTTCCTGCATGGGCATCATTGCAAAAGGTGCAAAGTGCAGCGTGACCGGTTGTGACAAAGATGGCGTTCGTTCTCTAAGTACATCAAAAGTTGAAGGGACCGGCCTTAGTATTCCATCGGGCTCAAAGAAAACAGTCTTGTGTAAAGAACATTACAAGGAATGGAAGAAGGCTACAAAGCAAGACAGAGAGATTGAGAGAGCCAGATATGATAGGTTCTAATGTTTTTTGTTATAGATGCGTGCTAGGTTGTCATAATATTTGCTCAATTTTTTATAGAGCCGTTTAGGTGTTCTTGGCTTTTGCTTACTTAATACATAAAGGCTCAAGATTGGAAATGCAATTGTTGCGTCAGCATACACAGTGATTACATCCTCATGTGAGTTTTGCACCTTACCCCAGCTCTTGCCTTCCTGAAGAGTTGCTCCAGACAATCCTCCCGTATCGGGTCTAGCATCTGTTATTTGTATGACATAATCTTGGCCACCATGTCCTAAACCAAGGATTTGGTCCAACAGTGGGCCTGTTTGTTGAGCGGTATTTTTAGGAACACCGCCTCCAATCTCAATTATGCCAGATTTTTTAGAATGATATACTATTGCAGCCTGCTCTATTATTTCTTTTACAAAATCTACAGTGTATTCTTCGTTTTCAAGTCGAAGCGGTACCAAGTCAAGTGCCAGTGATGAATCTTTTAGTGTTGAGATATAAATTGGGACGTCATATTCATATGCAGCTCCAACAAAACTCTTTGAAGGATGCTTTGATTTTTTTCTGGAATACATGCCCAACAAATTACAAAATTCAGCGGTAGTAAATGGCTTGTTGATCAGATTATTATTGCACATATTTTGCACAATTTTATCTTGTGCCATCAGTGTTCCCTCCCCTTTTATGTAAACATCCCTAATTCTGACAATGTCTTTTTCGTAAAGTATCATATCATCCACATCAAAGTGGCCCTGTTTTACCGGCAGGCCCCATGCAAAGTGTTCCTCATGATACACATTGGCACCGGTTGAAACTATCCAATCAACAAAACCCCTTTCAATAAGGGATTGGAATATGCCCCCAAATCCTACAGGAGTCATAGCTCCTGAGACAGTCAGGCATATTGTAGCATCCTCTTCAATCATTTTGCAGTAGAGCTTTGCTGCCTCGCCTAGCTGTCTTGCATTGTATCCTGAACTTGCAAAGATTTCTACAAGATCTTCAATATCCATGTCAGGTTTTAATTTAAAGTGAGGTATGTTTTTGCCTCTGAAATGATGGTGATCCACTAACGGGTAATCTTTTCAAGTAGTAAATAATACTTACTTATTTGACAGTAGAATTTTTTCTAGTTTGATTTTGACAGAAGAATCCATAACGTTTAATTCGATAACTAAAACACAAACAAAATATGCGCATACTTCAACTTCACTGTGACAGCATAGAATTTACTCCTACGCAAAAGGAGATAAAATTAGCTGAAGAAATAAAACCCTCTACAAAAAAGTTGGACGAAGTGGTAGTTGCGTTTGTTGCAGTTGAAGAGGGTGATGATTCAAACGTAGCAAAAAAGGCTGTTTTAGAAATAACTGAATCTATGAAAAAGATCGGATGTAAAAAGCTCCTTTTGTATCCATATGCTCATCTTAGCTCAAAGCTAGCGTCTCCAAGTTCGGCTCTGGCTATTCTAAAGGAAATGGAATCTTTGGCAATCAATCTTGAGGTATCACGAGCACCATTTGGATGGACAAAATCCTACAAGATTCAGGTAAAAGGTCATCCACTAGCTGAGAATTCAAAAATCATAACATCGGAAGACAAGGCAGAAACCACTTCAGATGCAGTCAAGGCAGAATCACAGGTAGAATCGTTTTGGTACATCATGACACCGGATGGCAAAATGCAAAAAGTTGGTGACTTTAATTTTGCAAAATATCCAAATTTAGAGATCCTCTCAAAATACGAAGCCGCCAAAAAAAGATCAGTCGATGAGCCATCGCCTCATGTAAAATTAATGAAGAAGATGGCAATAGCTGATTATGAACCAGCTTCAGATTCTGGCAACATGAGATTCTTCCCAAATGGTAGGCTGATCAAATCTCTGATTGAAAGGTATGTTTCTGATAAGGTTGCCGAATATGGAGGCATGGAGGTGGAGACCCCCATAATGTATGATTCACATCATCCCAGCATGGAAAGTTATTTTCATAGATTTCCTGCAAGACAATATAGTATTGAGTCAGAGGGAAAACAACTTTTTTTGAGATTTGCTGCGTGCTTTGGTCAATTTTTAATGGCAGAGGATTTTCAGCTTTCGTACAAAAATTTGCCCCTAAAGCTATACGAACTTACAAGATACAGTTTTAGAAAAGAGCAATCAGGCGAGCTTGTTGGCCTGCGAAGACTACGAGCGTTTACGATGCCTGATTGTCATGCCATGTGCAAGGACATGGAGCAGGCAAAAGAGGAATTTCGCAAGAGATTTGATCTCTCAAGAGAAGTAATTACTGGCCTTGGAATCGAAGAAAACGAGATTGAGATGGCAATCAGATTTACTGAAGACTTTTACAATGAAAATAAATCCTTC
>JACQFM010000009.1 GCA_016200035.1 Nitrososphaerota archaeon | reverse complement strand
TGATGATAGGTAGTCTTGGAACAAAGTTAGGTGTAGACAGGATACAAAAATTCCGCAAGCTTCGTTCTCCGCCATTCTATTAAAGATCGTGGCAGAAAATATGACTCATAAAAATTAGAGTTGTATCTTAAGGTTGAACCGTAGCTTTTGATTAATTTTGTAAACAGTTAGTGCAGATTTTTACGAAGGAAAGTGGGGTATTCTATTTTTATTGATTATCGATAAACTCGTTTACACTGTTTGATAATCTTAATGTCTTCCTACCCATTGGTACCTGTGTTCTTCATCGAATAGCTCTGATTTGATATCATTTTCCTTTACTTTTGTACCTAAATGTACGTTAAAGAATCCAAGCGAACCTTTGTAAGGTATTGGCATGCGTAACTCTTTGGGTATTTTTAACAAAAACCCATACTTGTGACGCAAAAATTCCTCGGTGGCAAAATGTTTCTTGTAATCTGCCTTAAGCTCAGAAACCGAATTATACACTTTGACATCATAAATTTCAGCCTTGCCTATGATGACACCAGTTCTTAGCTTCGTCTCATCAATACCAAGCCTCTTACAGGCATCTTTTTTTATCTTAAATGGGGCATGCACAAGAAATTCCCCACGAAACTTTGTATTCCATGTTCTAAGTTCAATTGTTTTTTTGCCTTGAACTATTAGATCTGCATACGGCTGTGATACTGAAAGACATTTCATGATATACTCTATCTATTTTAGAAAGAAATGAATCTAATAGAGATTGTTGAGGAACGCTTTGATATCACTATGTTAAACAGATTAGAAATTCTGTAACTTAGTTTCTTCCCAAGACATTCAAGACACGATTTGGGATATCTTTTAGTCTGCTTACTGCTAGTGTATTTTCATATCCTAGATGTTTTAGGTTGCTTGCTATAATGGTGGATATCATCGTATCAGGTCCCACGCCAATTGCTACCATCTTTATGCCCAAGAGTTTGAACGTATGAACCATTGAACGAACGGCGTCAGGATCAGACGGTTCGCCATCAGACAGTGTTAGAAAGATGTCAGGTTTTTTTGAACGCAGCATTGGTAGCATTATTGAATATACTTCAGCCAAGGGAGTTCCTCCGTTTGCTCTTATCTGAGCTAGTCTTTTTGCAGCTATGCTATTCCATTTGACGTTTTCAGGCTTTACCATCCAGCAAATTACCTGTTTTTGTTCGGTACTGAAGGCATAGACAGAAAACTTTACTTTTAAAAAGGCAAGTACCTCGCAGAGCGCAAGTGTAGCTTTTTTGTACTGGACCTGCTCGTTTGCTATGCTTGAGGAATGATCAAGTAAAATGACTATTCTGGTCTTGATGGTTATCTTCATATCAGTAAGAAATGGACTATGACCTTCTAGGTAGGCCTCTTCATCAAACTCATCCCCTGAATTCACGTGTTGTTCCTTCCAACCAGTCTTCCATTCTTTGAATTTGGCCTTGAGATTGCTCACAAGATCTACATCATAGATCTTCGATTCATCTACATTCATCGAAGAGGGAATACTTATTCCAATATTCTGAGTGCTTAGACCCCTGTTTTCGTTTCTTGTTGTCTCTTCCAGTAAAACTTTGAACTCTTCAAAGACAGTTTTGCCTTCATATGTTCGCTTTGGATCGAGTTGACCAAAGTCACCTTCACGGAATTTTGCAATCTTACCTATAGATTTTATAAAATCATCATCGGATATTGCAATTCCTGTACTTAATTTTGGAATTGACAACGGTATGGTTAGCAATGGGTCGATTTCTAAAATTTTTACTATTTCTGGAATTTTTTTTTCAAGCCATTCTGTATCATAATTATTATCTATGGCATCTTTAACGAAATCGTTTGCTAGCTGACAAGCCTTGACAATTTTTTCAAACTGGCTTGGTGTGACTTCGCCTTTTATGTCTCCCATCAAAAAGTATTGAGCAAATCCTTCCACTACCCTTGTTCTTCCATAAAGTGAATTTAAGAGAGGTCGATAAAGCCAGGCAAAGCCATAATTGAATATTATTTCCTCATCCATTCCTCGCCATTCCCTTCTGCCAAGTGTTTCTATTCTGCGTGTTTCAAGGGTATTTAGCAAAAATCCATAGGCATGATCGTTGCTTAGAATCTTGTTGCAGTATCTTAGCCTCATTGCTTCATACCACAAAGCAGTTCTAAATTGTCTGTACTTTTGAAAGTCAGAGCCATAATAATGCTCTAGAGGAAACATGACTACCTTGTTTTCTCTAAGTTTGGTTTGAATTTCCTTTTTTTCTCCTATTCCTACCGCAATATTATTTTTTTCAGACCACCTTCTCACTAGGAAGGTGGCAATTTCAAGCAAAGTATCATTTCTAAGATGTAATGATTGCATCAGTTACCAAACATAGATGTGATGATGTCGCTGACCTTTTGATATTCGATGCCACCCCACTGTGAATACACATTTGCAAATATGATATCTGCAGCCTGTCTTGGTTTTACTCCTACATCAAGCATCTTACCAAAAGCAATTGTTTCTCGTAAACTTGGAGAATAATAGAGTTCTTCAACGGCAGCTGCCTGACGTAATGAGTTTGCAAGCTTAATTCCTTGTAAAAGTTCTTTGTCATGTGATCCTTTGATATACTTTTTTACAATCTCAAGTTCAATCCCTTCTGGAGGATAATCTAATTTTATTCTCACAGGAAATCTGCTTAAAAGCTGTGGGGGCAGCTCCTTTGTTCCAACATGTGTCAGAGGATTAATTGTTGCAATTACAAACCATCCACTACTTGCTTGAATCAATTCTCCACCTGATTCCTTTAAAATAATCTGTCTTCGATCATCTAACGCCTCATCCAATCTAAGTAAGACATCTGCCTCTGCTGCGTTTACTTCATCAAGGTAAAGCATGCCGCCCTCCTTCATTGATTTTACTAGTAAACCTTCATCAAAACCAATAGATCCGTTTTCTAATGTTTTTGCTCCAATCAGATGACTCTCGCGAGTTCTCAAACTAAAATTAATTGATTCAAGTTTGACTCCTTTTTTCTTGGCAAATTCTCGTACAAGTATTGTCTTACCTGTTCCCTTTGGTCCTATTATTAGTACAAACAGATCAGACTCGTAAGCCTTGTCTAAAACTTCAAAGGAGTTATTCCAATCTATATAGAGAGATTCTTCGAGCACTAATTTTGTGTGTACGCACCTTAATTTAAAAATAGTCTTCGGTAGATTGCAGATTAATTCTTCAGTCTTGCAAATGATTCGTCTAATATCTTGTGCAAAGTATGATGCCACGCATCATATCCATCTGGTGTCTTGGGGAAGTTGTAATAATGTTGTGTCAAAATTTTATTTTGATGCGCCGTGAACCTAAGACCATCTGCAAGTTTTTTGTTTAAAGCACCACGGATTAGCATGCCAAGCTTACCTACAGTTCCAAAATCGGGGTGCTCTCCTTTACTTATGGCTTCGACATCAAGATTAGACAAAAAGTGTTTCATTCCATAGTTTATCTGCTCATTGGTTAGAGTCTGCAATAATCTTCTGAATACTTCTAAGCCAGCTGTTTTGTATCCATAATCGTTTATGAAATCTATGTTGTATTGCCAGAGTGCATTTTCGCTTACATCACCAGCCTCTATAGCTGCCACAGCATCTTTTCCAATTATTGTTGCAGCAACTATTGCAGGACCAATTCCTCCTGCATCAAGTGGCTTTGGCATCCATGCCGAATCACCAACAATCATGTAGCCATTTGCCACAAGACAGTCATTTTGTCTTCGTACAGAAACCTGCCATGTACCAGTGGCATTAACCGAATCACTTGGGTCATCAGATAATTTTGGATTTTTGATTGCCTTGTTCTGCTTAACATAATCATTTATCAGCTTCACCACGTCGTCCTTTTTTCCCAGTCTCTCATTCCTTCTTTGTAGTTCCTTGTGTTGCACCCCCAGACCTATGTTGACCTTTGTCTTGCCCTTTGGAAAGACCCACGCATAGCCCCCTGGGGCTATGTCTTGATCAAGATGTATGATGCAATAATCCGGATCAAAATCCGTCTTGTCATCTTCTCCAGGTTCAAATTTCATTATGTGCCTGCCTGTAGATTCCAAATCATCACGATCTATTTTTCGCTCAATTTTTGATTTAACGGCAAGCCCATTTCGGAGCATGGATGCTACTCCAGTTGCATCAACTACAATTTTTGCAGTCTTCTTAAATGGCTCGTTTGTTAGAAGGTTTGTCCCTTCAACTCCTACTACCGTGCCATCTTCATACAACAAGTTGCGCAGCGCCACAGAATACTGTAGGTTTATTCCCACCTTCTTTGCGTCTCGAAGCTGACGTTGGGGCAGCTCTTGTCTATTGAGCATGTATCCATCACCATCAAATGGTATCGAGGTTTCTCTATCGGGAGAAAAGGCCATGACACCTTTTACAGGATGCTCGATCTCAGGATTGCCCCAAGATATTTTGATCCTTTCTGTCATGTAATCAACGGTATTTTTTCCTACAGCATCGCCACAGATCCAACCGTTGATCGTTTTCTTACCCAGCTGTGGTTCTGGATTTCTATCAACTATTAGAATTGACATTCTTTGATTAGAATAATATGAAGCAGACTGAGCTGCAATCATTCCTGCAAGTCCTCCTCCTGCCACTATGATATCAAAATCAGTTTTCACAGCCAAAAAACATGATCTACTCTATTTAAAAGAACCGTAAAAAATGGATCAAAATTTTGGGTCGGTTCGTCGCGGCTTCTTCACAGCAATTGCTCAGACTGGAGCGGCAAATATTACCTCATTCCCTGTTTTCATAGTGGTTCGAATACTATTAAACGCTACTCATGTAATTTGGAGCACGAAGAGTCTTACGATTTTAGAAGATCCAAATAGATTTTGGCAAGGTCATCTTTCCTGTAGACAGGAGTTGAAATTTTTATCTTAACTGCATCTTTTTGCTGCAAGTTCACCAATTTTCTTACCATTGCCTGTTTGCCTATTCTCACAAATAAAGAAGAATCTTCAAAATACATCTGAATGTCATTAATGAATTCATCTAACTGAGGTTTTGAAATTTTTGAAACTAGTTTGTGGATGAATTCTCCAGCCCTCCTTTTTGCCAGTTTTGTCTTTAATAGTAAAATTGGATTTCCATAATGTCCAGTAAGATTTTCCTGCAAAAATTCATCTTCTTTTATTTCAAACAACTCGTATGCAGAGTCAAGAATTTTTCTTGACTCTTCTGTTGCATGTACTATAATTTCGAGGCTTACTTCTAATTTGTTTTCCACACTGCTTCTGAGTAGTTATAAGAAATAAACCTATTAGGCTTGTAGCAAAGCAATTTCAGCTTCGGCAGTTCTGATAATCTTTGCCTTCTCG
>JACQFM010000027.1 GCA_016200035.1 Nitrososphaerota archaeon | reverse complement strand
TAGATGACGATTCGACAGTGACCAAAGTAAGTGCCTTAATGGTAAATGAGGAAAAAATTGGAATCTATCAAGATGCCGGTGAAAATGATTGGTGGGCTCCAAAAAAAGAGTTTCCAAAAAATGTTATAGTGTATGATAGTATTGAAGAAATGAAAAAAGCAAATTGTAAAGGGTATCTAATAATATCTGATAAACAAATACAAGATTCTGATTTGTTAAAAAATGCTGTACTTTACCGACCCAAAACATTGGTTGTAGGAGTTGGATTACATTGGGATACGACAAAAGAGACCATCAAAGAAGGGTTAGATTTTTGTTTGCAAAGATTCCAGCTAAGTGAGAAATCTATAGCAAGATTCGCTTCTGTGAAAAAAGAAATCCATGTGAAAGGGTTACAAGAATTGGCAGAAGAGATGAAGATCACAGTTGAATATTTTGAAAAAGAGGAACTTGCCCAGATATCTATACCAAACCCTTCAGAAACAGTACGAATGTTTGAAGGAACGTCCAGTGTTTCAGAGGCAGCGGCTTTACGCAGCTCAAGAGGCAAACTCGTAGTTGAAAAGCAGAAGTTTCCACCAAACCTAACAGTAGCTATAGCAAGGACTCCTAAATGAAGAAGGGGTTGTTATTGATAGGTAGGGGCAGCAGAGAACAAGAGGTACAGGATGAATTAAGATATATTTGTGCCAAGGCAAAGGAAAGAGGAGGCTATCATTTTTCCGATTATTGTTTTTTAGAGGTGATTCCTCCATATATTGAAGATGGAATGGAAAAGTGCTCTAGGCAAAATCTGGATGCACTTACAGTCATTCCTTACTTTTTATACCCGGGCAGAAAAGTCAAAGCAGCAATAAATAAGGTCATTGAAATCCAATCAAAAAGTGGGACCAAAATTACAATTTCGCAGCCAATGAGTTTTCACAGTTCGCTAATAAAACTCGTAGATGATAAGATCGATTTTACAATTACTAGAAACAAGATTTCCCATCCAAAAAAAGAGATTGATGTTTTATTAATAGGACATGGAAGCAAAGATCCTGAGGCACGAACCTCCCTCAAGTACATAGAAGATGGTTTAAGACCAAACTATAGAAACGTTAATCATTGTTGGCTTGAAATTGAAGAACCAAATATTAAACAGGGTATGGAGAATTGTAGAAACAATAATCCCAATACGTTGATTATCGTACCATACTTTTTACACAAAGGTGCACATGTCAAAAGAGATATCTATGAAGATCTTAATCCTGCGATGCAAAACTCTGGTATAAAAAATATTTTCATAACAGAACATCTTGGTACTGATGATAAGCTAATAGACTTGGTAATAGAAAGAGCTAAAGAGGTGGAGAAATGATTACCCAGAAAGGCCAATCAATAGAGGACAAAAGTATGGAAATTATTGAGAGTGAGATCGGCTCTCATCCATATTCCAAGGATGAATGGCCCATTGTACGACGAGTAATTCATGCAACAGCTGATTTTGATTTTGCAGGACAAAATATGATAATCTTTCATAAAAATGCAATAAAAAATGGAATTAATGGCCTAAAAAATGGCTGTAATATCATAGTTGATGTAAATGGAGTCATAGGTGGGTTTAACAAGGAAAATCTCAAGGAATTTGGTAATAAGACAATTTGTTATATCTCTGATTCAAATATTGCAAGCCAAGCAGAAAAACTAAACAAGACAAGGGCTCAGACTTCGATGCGTATGGCTGCTTCTGATATGAACGAAGCCGTGGTGGCAATTGGTAATGCTCCTACTGCTCTGATAGAAGTGATATCAATGATAAGAGAAAGAGTTACACGGCCGGCACTTGTGATAGGAATCCCTGTGGGTTTTGTATGTGCTACGGAATCAAAGGAGGAACTCCAGACACTTGACGTTTCATACATAACAAACAAGGGACGTAAGGGAGGAAGTCCATGTGCTTCTGCAATTGTAAATGCACTTTTCAGAACATTAAAGGAAAGATCATCTTCTTGAATACTTTATGCAATTTCGTACAAAGTTTTTTGCAATACCAGGTCTTGAAAAATGCATGTGCATATACGAAGCAAGTGTGTTGTACTGCATCAAACCATCCTTATGGTTTTTTATTCCTACTCCAATAGAAAGATCATATGCAAATTTGGAGTCTTTTGGCAAGAATTCCAATTCAGAAAAGTGAAACTCCTGTCCTTGTATTGTTCTTGAAGCCTTTCCTATAAGGCAGTCATTTGATATAGTGGCCTTAGTATAGTTTAATTTCAGTTTCTTTTGCATTTTTGTTGTTGCATCAAAGAGGCCTACCATCTTGAATTTTTTATTATCATAATCAATGGACTTTGTTAAATACATTAATCCCCCACATTCTGCGTATATTGGAATACCATTTTCGGCTAATTTTTTTATAGTTTTTCTCATAATTTGGTTTCTCTCTAGAGCGTGCCCAAGAACTTCTGGAAACCCACCACCCAGATAGATTCCATCGCAGTCATCTATTTTAGAATCCGAAACAGGACTAAAAAATTCTATTTTAGCACCCTCTCTTCTCAAGGCATCAAAATTGTCTCGATAATAAAAGTTGAAGGACTCATCTAAAGCTACTATTATCTTTGTTCTTTGTTTAGCATCCTTCTCTGGTCTGGCTTGAGGAAGGGAAGTAGTATTCTTTCCAATCTGAATTATTCTTTCGATATCAATAAAGTCATACATCGTCCTTGCAATTCTACTAATTTTTGATTGAAGTGACTTTTGCTCAGTAACAGGAATTAATCCAAGGTGTCTGGATCTCATCTTGAGATCAGAATTTTTTGGTATCACCCCGAGAATTGGTAGTTTTAAGGAAGCTAGGGCCTGTCTACAAAGCTCTTCATGTCGTTTACTTGCAATTTTGTTTAAGATAAATCCCACAATTCTTGACATCCGATGAAATTTGGTAAATCCTAGAGCAGTTGCAGCAATAGAACGTGCAGTCTTACTTGCATCTAGAATCAAAATTACAGGTGTGTTAAGGATTGTAGCAACATGGTGCGTGCTGGCAAAATTTGAATCCCCTGAAAAACCATCATAGTATCCCATCACACCTTCTATTACTGAAAAATTTGAATTAGAATTTAGTATGAAGCTTTTCAGAACACCTCTACTTCCCATAAGCCAAGGATCCAAGTTTCTTGCAGATTTTCCAGAGACTGCAGTTAAATAGCTAGGATCTATGAAATCTGGTCCTACTTTGAATGGTTGTACAGAGTATCCTTTCTTTTTTATGCCATGAATAATTGCAGCCGCAATTGAGGTCTTGCCTACACTGCTTGTTGTTCCTGCGACCACAATTCTTGGGACTTTCAATTCTCATCAATATTACTAAATTTTATTTAAATGAATAGCAATTTTCATACTTCAGATTGTCTCCTCACTTCTAACACTTTTAATCATCGCAAAAAGTTGTCTTACTGCCAGCTTAGGATGGTTAGCCGCAATACGAATTACGTTAGTCAAACTAAAATCAGCCTTCACAAAATCAAGAAATTCTTCGGCAGAAAGTTCATTAATCATGTCAATTTCTTTATCCCATTCCTCATCGGTTAAGTTTAGCCACCGATTCTGTACTTTAACAGCAGCTTTGATCTTAGACCCTATTGCTTTTTTCCATGTATCTTCGTATGGTTTCAATGATTCT
>JACQFM010000001.1 GCA_016200035.1 Nitrososphaerota archaeon | reverse complement strand
GAGCTGCGACAATCGGATCAAAAAAGATTACAGAAGTTATGAAGCCACTGAACCGTGCGTTTTATGTCTCTGCAGCAATCGCAATAACACTCAATTTTGTTTTCACATACTTTTTCCTTGGTAACACTGCTCTTTCCTATTCTCTTTTTGGAAGTACGGTGATTGGTGTTATTCTTGTACCAGTAATCCAAAGGATTACGGATAGGTTTACAAGCTATAGATTCAAGCCAGTAAAAGAAATTTCTGCAGCTGCAAAGTGGGGATATGCATCACTGGTATTGACGGGAATAGTCCAAGGAATGCGATCGACTGGACCATTTATGATTGCGCTTGTAGTTGCATTAGCTACATCATATGCAGTAGCTTCATCTTCAGCTCCTGATCATTCACAAGCTGCACTATACGGTATCTTTGGAACATCACTTACTGCAATGGCCATGCTTAGTCTTGCAGGCATAGTTTTGAGTATTGACGCGTTTGGTCCCATTAGCGATAACGCTGGGGGAATTGTGGAGATGACAGGTATGGGAGAAGTAAACCGCAAGGTTACAGATGAAATAGATGCTGTGGGAAACACCACCAAAGCAATAACAAAGGGATTTGCGATTGCAAGTGCAGGCCTTGCAGCTCTTGCTATGATTCAGGCATTCCAGTACGAAGCTGTAAGTTGAAGAAGTAAGAAGACAGTTCAAAGAGACGCCAGAGATTTTGACAGGAAAAACAAAACCAGATTACGCAAAGTGCGTTGATGTAGCAACCGTCGCATCATTACGTGAGCTTTGGAAGTCAGCAACTATTACAATTGCGACCCCAATCATACTTGGAGTAATTTTGGGACCAACAGCTGTGGCTGGAGTCTTGATGGGTGCCGTTATTACAGGACTCTTCCTGGCATATCACCTAGCAAATAGTGGTGGTGCATGGGATAACGCCAAAAAGTATCTTGAGATTCAGGGAATGAAAGGTACAGAAGAGCACAAAATTACAATAGTCGGCGACGTGATTGGAGATCCTTACAAAGATACTGCCGGCCCTGCACTTAATACAGTTATCAAATTGCTAAACACAGTATCAATCGTTTTTGTATCTGCCTTTATTGCCATTCTTGCCCTATAAGCTAGGCTGAGTTTTTCTCATCTACTACCATTGTCATGTCAAGCTCATCTACCTGTGCTTCAATCGTTTTCTTTATTGTCTCGTTGTGTTGAGAACAAAATTTGAAGAAACCGTCAACTGTCTCAAAACACCCGCATATCCATTGCGTCTTCTTATCCCCTTCGATAGTAAGCTTGTTGTATGGACCTTTTCTTTTCTCAGCCATATGTTACCAATTATGAATTCATGTCATTCTAAAAAGAGTTTGCACCTATAGTTATTCTACGATACGTCTGAAACAAAATTATAAATTAAAAAATAGTTTATGGACAACCTTCCATCTTTTGGATGAAGTATCCATTTTTTCTTATCTGTTCAGCGATTGGTTCAGGTGCACCTTGCGTATGGCAAAACTGGCATTCTTCTGTCGTGACTTGTGCGTTTCCCTCTCCTACCGATTTTAGCCATTGTTTTGCATAGTCTACTGCCTTTTTATCGTCTTTGACATTTGTGATAACATCAAAGTGCATCGTGTGACCATCTTTGGCCTGAACGTATGTATCATATACGTGAATGTCCATGTTTTTCTATTCTGGGCAAGGGATATTTATTTCAAATCACTAACTTGGCTGTGATACATAAGATCAGAGTTGATTTTCCAAGGATTCAGACTATAGATTTAGAATTAGACGATAAAATTGCTCCAAAGACTGTCAAAACCTTTATTGATAACCTACCGTTGAAAGTTGCGATAAATTCTTGGGGCGAAGAACTCTATACAAATGAGACTCCCATAAAAGTAGAGGAAGAAAATGCCAGATCTCTTGTAGATCTAATGGATGTAGCATACTGGCCACAAGGAAAAGCGATCTGCCTATTTTTTGGACCAACTCCTATTGGCAAGAAAGGTGAGATAAAGGCCTATTCACCTGTCAATGTAATGGGAAAGATAAAGACTACTGATAAGAAATTTCTCAAAGACGTATCAGATGGAATGTTAGTCATGTTTAGAACCGTTTAATCAGGCAAAATTTTTAGGCGATGAAGACATATAGGAAATCGAATGTGGACACTCAAAGGCCAACTAAAGTGCAAAGAATGTAATCTATCATTTACGGATAAAGAACATTTAGAAAGGCACAAGAAAAATGTCCACAAATAATTCTAAATTATAGCCAAATTAATTTCAATTATTTTTGATTCATAAAGATATGCTTTCATTTCTTCATTTTCGTTGGAGAAGATAATCCATGGCACCGGATTTATTTCCATGAACTTCTTGTCAGTCATAGACGGATGTGCACCTGAGTTAGGATGTGAATGAAATATTCCAACTACGTCTAGTTTTCTCTTCTCAGCCTCAGCGTAGCCTTTTATCAGCTCGTCGTTTGATATGGTAAAGTTTACAGAAGATTCTTCAATGTTTTTTGTTAAAAAAACATCTTTTACAGTAAAGTTGTCATTCTCCATCTTTCCAAATAAAATAGCGCAAGACTCGTTGGGAATGTTTCTTTTTGCATGTTTTACTAGAATGTCTTTATGATTTTTAGAAATTACTATTCCTCTTTGCAAGTTTAACCTACTACTACTTTGCCTGTCATCCAAGGATGAACTTGGCAGTAATATTCTGTTGTACCAGCAGAATCAAATTTGTGTTCAAAAGTTTTGCCAGCTGCCAGTAAGCTTGAGTCAAATGCGCCTGATGCTCCTGCGGTTGGATTTCCACTTGTTACAGTATGAGATGCATCATCATCATTTGTCCACACAACTGTTGTGTCCGGCTTGACTGAAATTTCTTGCGGATCAAAATATTTTTGTCCCTCCTTCTGAGTGCTAGCGCCCTTTGGAATACTCACTTTTGCAGTTACTGCAGTACTGCCCTCTGTGATTACAAATTTTGCTGTCATAAATGGATGAACCGTGCACATGTATGCATGTTCTCCTACTGCCAGCTTTGAAGTATCAAGATCGAATTTACTTCCCGCAGCTATGAGGCTGGAATCAAAGGTTACACCCGCATCTGCAGAGCTTGTTACAGTATGTACGGTGTTGTCGTTGTTGGTCCACTCTATTATCTCGCCTTTTGTGACGGTAACGCTATCAGGTTTGTAGTTTGGGTTGCCCTGTGTTGATGCGCCTGCAAGTATCTCAACTGGTATTACCTTTGCAGTGGGAAGTGCAGGCTCCACTGGTTTTTCCTTAATCTCTTCCACTGGTGCCGGAGGATTAAGTGAGAATTGCGCACCAGGACCAATAAATCCCAGAGTAACATATGATGCAATTCCAACACCTACTGCCAGCAGGAAAATTATCGATATTGGCTTGAAGTATTGAGGTATCTTCACTGAGGCATATGCTATCATTATTGTTGGAATTATTATGACCATTAAAATTCCTGCAAATCTTGTAATTGTGGAAACCGAATTTATCGTCAGGCCATAAGCACCAAAGGATGAGGAAATTCCCAAAACTACCAGAGCCGTTGCCTTGGCTTTGTTGCTGGTTGCGATTCCTCCACTTAGCATTCCACATGCCAAGAAGATCAAACCAAACATCATTGTAAGACCTGTTAGGGCCTCCATCCCAGTCGTAAAGGTCTTAGCAATACCAGAATAAGCGACGACCACACCTGTCATGCCTATGGCAGTAAGGCCCATTCCTGGCATCATTAGGTCCCAGTCACTCATTTGTGGTACTTGTCAGAAGTGAGATAAATAATCCTTTTGAGGGTCAGATCGCAATCTTCGAAGAAATTAAATCTCCATCGAAACAGCTACAAGCAGATTGGGAGCAAAAGAATTACTAGAAATATCAAAGCCTCGCATCGTTGTTTTGCTAGTTATAACTGCAGTCACATCCATGTATGCAGCAAGCAAGTTTGTTGGTCCGGAGCTTAATTATCAGAGTCTTTTGCACATAATTATAGCTGGGACACTCTCCTCAGCTGGTTCTAGTGCACTAAATCACTATTATGACAGAGACCTTGATTTGTTGATGAAGCGAACAAGCACAAGACCGATTCCGTCTGGCAGAATCTCTGCAAGAAGTGTTTTGTTGTATGGTCTGATTGTCAGCTCGGCATCTGTTATCTATGCCGCATTTACCTTAAACTTGGTTTCCACATTTTTCATCGCGCTTGGAATATTCTTCTATGTTGTAATATACACAATTTGGCTTAAGAGAACTAATTCATCAAATATTGTAATAGGCGGGTTTGCCGGAAGTGCTGCATCTATGGCAGGGTGGGCAGCTGCAACAGGCTCGATGGATCTGCTCGGAGCTCTGGTTGGAATTTTGGTTTTTGTTTGGACTCCTTCCCACTTTTGGTGTCTTGCAATGAAGATCAAAACAGACTATGAGGAAGCTAGGATTCCTATGCTTCCTGTCCTTGTTGGAATGCAGAAAACATCCAAGTATATCTTGGTTAACACAGCTATCCTCTTACCTTATTCTCTTTCACTTTATGCTTTTGGATTGGGTCTTGTCTACTTGGTAATAGCTGCAGTCTCTGGAGGACTGTTGCTTGCTTATCATTACAAACTCACAAAAAATCCAACGCCAGAATTTGCGTGGAAAGCATACAAGGTTACAGCTCCTTATCTTACGATAATATTTGTTGGAATAGCTTTGGATGCAGCCTTTCACTTTAGATTCTAGCTAACTTCCTGATCTTGTTCAACGCCAGGAAAGCCAGCTTCATAGTCCCGTTCTAACTTTTCTCTGGCCTGCTCTTCGACTTCGTCTTTTTCGCCTTCGCTTTCCACTATCTCTATTCTCCGTTGATCCTTTGTTAGCCAGCTTACTTTGATTAAACCATATATTTCCAAAGTCAGTAATGTTTTGTTAAACTCATCTTCTGGAAGAGCAATCCCTTCTTTTATCAAAAGCTTTGAAAGCTCTGAATCTGTGAGTGAGCCAGAGTCCTTTACCTTTTCATATACTAAATTTCTTAATGGCAATGTCATATATCTAACCGTAAAATGTTTTGTCAATTGGCTTGGGCATTGCGTAGGATATATTCTCTTTTATTGTTCCATACCATTCATCTACACTCTTAGTTATGGATGGTTTGACCAGCTTCAGTCCTGCTGCAAAGTTCGCACTTACTATCTTGCTTGAGTCATTTTGCATTGCGTGTACAGCTGCCTCTCTACAGATGGCAACAAGATCTGCACCACTGTAGTTCTTTGTTGCAACTGCAATCTCCTTGAGATTTATGTCTCCAGAAAGAGGCATTGAGCGTGATAGAATCTTGATAATCTCAAGTCTTCCCTTCTCGTCAGGAGGTGGAATGAATATTATGAGATCTAGTCTGCCAGGTCTTAACAGCGACGGATCCAAAAGATCAGGCCTGTTTGAGATTCCAATGACAATTACTCTTGAAGCTCCTCCGTCTTCCATTTCCGTCAATAGTTGACTCAAAAGTCTCTCTCCTACTCCACCATCTTCACCAGACTTGGCCCGAGCCAACGAGTCAAGCTCGTCAAATATTACTATACATGGAGATGATGCCTTTGCTTTTCTGAAAATCTCTCTTATCGCTTTTTCAGATTCTCCTACCCATTTTGAAAGAATTTCTGGACCTCGAACCAAGATCATATTAGCTCCGCTTTCCGTTGCCAGAGCTCTGGCAAGAAGAGTCTTTCCACATCCAGGAGGACCATACAATAGCGCACCTTTTGGAGGTTTGATTCCCATCTTCTGGAACTTTGCTGGTTCTTTTATTGCAACAATCAGGTTGTCATGCAAAGTTCTCTTTGCATCATCCAAGCCGCCCACATCTTTCCACCAAACCTTGGGGCTTTCAACATAGAACTCTCTCATTGCAGTAGGAACAATTTCATGCGTCGCGTCGTAAAAGTCCTGCAAGCGTATCCTCATTGATTGTAAGACCTCGGATGAAATCTTTTCTGTTTCGAGATCAATTTCTGGGAGATAGTTTCTAAGTGACTTCATAGCTGCTTCTCTGCAAAGTGATTTTATGTCTGCACCAGTGTAACCATGGAGCTCTGCTGCTAGAGTTTTCAAGTCCACATCCTCTGCAAGAGGCATTCCTCTAGTATGTATCTGAAGTATCTCCAATCTACCGTCTACATTTGGAACAGAGATCTCAATTTCTCTGTCAAATCTACCAGGTCTTCTCAGAGCTGGGTCTACGCTTTCTGGCCTGTTTGTTGCACCTAAAACTATTACATTTCCTCTTTCTGTTAGTCCGTCCATTAAAGCCAAAAGTTGCGCGACCACTCTTTTTTCTACATCACCATATGCTTCTTCTCTTTTTGGAGCGATTGCATCTATTTCATCGATAAATATCACACTTGGAGAGTTTTCTTTTGCTTCTTTGAATATGTCACGGAGTCTTGCTTCTGTTTCGCCATAATACTTGTTCATTATTTCTGGTCCGTTGATGGAGTAGAAGTTTGCCTCTGATTCGCTTGCAAGAACTTTGGCAATCAGAGTCTTTCCACATCCTGGTGGACCATACAATATAGGTTACTCGAACCTTCTTGTCAGTTGACGTTTCAGTTAGTATCGTAAGAATAGTCGAGCGCTCAATCTTGACAACGCTCTTTGGAGAAATTTTATGAATCTTAAAGTCCATCGAGTTCCCAAGTATCATTACTGAGATCTCATCTCCTTCTGAAAGCGGCAAGCCCTTGAGTCTATTCTTTACAAAATCTGTGAATTCCTTGTCTACGGTGACATTGCCGTTTACTGGCATTAAGACTACACTCTTTGCCGGTTTGGCTACTATCTTTCTTACACTCACAAGGTCATTTATTGAAACTCCTACATTCTTCCTTGTTTGGCCGTCTATTCTTATCGCATCCGGAGCCTTTTCATCATCGTCAGTTGGCCAGACAATTGCACAGCTTGATCTCTTTCCTTTCCAACAATCTCCACCATGTCTCCTGGTTCTACCTTGAGATATTCCATTGCTTCCGGCTCTATTCTTGCGCGTCTCTTTCCAACATCTCTTTGCTTTGCTTCACCTACGCGCATTTGTAATGGTTCGTCTTTTCGCACCAAGATCCCACCTACTTTACATCAACAGATGCTCTGCTCATTCCCAAGACCTCAAACTCACCTATTCCTTCTATGCTCCTTACGGAGTTTTCAAGAGAGTCCATCTGTCCCTCCTTGTCATCTAGCGAAAACTCTGCGTTAATAAAGTAGAGACCAAAAGCTAATGGCTCTTTTGTGTATTTTAGAAACTGTATCCCATCCTTTAGTGCAGGTGTGATCTTTTTTGCAGCCTCGTCTAGATCGACTTCTGTACCTGTAGGAAGAATTTTTGCTTTAATTAATAGTCGTGCCATTTTTATGGTCCATCAAAGTTACACGAGTTACACCGGTACGATCTTGCAGCATCTCTGCAGCTTTCACATCTCCAAAACAGTACGGATCCACAACTTGGGCAGTTAAACTTGACACATTTATCGTTAGGCATTATGGTTCTATGGCATGAACTACATACTGGTAAAGTAATGGATGATGACATGGTCAGACCTGATAAAAAACCGAATTTATATCTTGCTTATCAAGCAAATCTTCTCTCATGTGGACAGTCTTCTAAGTTCACTTCCAAGAATGGCCTGCAGTGCTTTGATAGATCCCTTTATCCCTAGAAGCTTTGCAAGTGAGACTGCGTGAAAATCAAAAGTTCCCTCCTTTGATATCTCATCAAGAATTTCCGGAGTTACAGATTCAAAGAGTCTTTCA
>JACQFM010000176.1 GCA_016200035.1 Nitrososphaerota archaeon | reverse complement strand
TACACTCTTACACTTCATTCAGAGACTGTCAAAAAAGCATTCAGAGACGATCTTATCTTACAAGATATTTTGTAATAATCTAAGACGACCCAAACTCTGTAAAGTCTTTTGTGGAAACTTTGAGGTTTGCCAGGTTTACAAAAACAGCAATTCCCGGTGTTGGATCTATTCCAACGCTTACCTGATACGGTGTCTGCCTCTGCCAAGCACCAGAATTTACTATCAAAGTTCCCTTGTACATGTCTAGGTCCACAACATGAACATGACCTGAATGGAAGATGTCAGGGATCTCATCTATTACCATCATATCTTCAAGCTCAGGAGCTATTGGGGTTCGCTTTCCATAGATCGGGCTTAGATGTCTTGCCTTGAGAAGAATCTTCATAGCCTTTGCTGGCTGTGAATAACTTACACCAGGTGTGGTCCCAACAACATCATCAAGACTCTGACCATGATACATGAGTACCTTTACGCCGTTTAGCTCGATCAACGAAGGATTTCCTATCATGAAAAAATTTTCTCTATTCCAAAAATTCGAGTTGTGTTTTTCGGGAATTGCAGGCTGAGGAAGAGCTCTTCTTCCAGGATCATGGTTTCCCGGAATAATGAAGACCTTGATATGTCTTGGAATTTTATCTAGAATCTCCCAAGCCTTTGCCATCTGCTGGTAAACATCAACCAAAAGTAGATCTTTGTCCTGATTTGGGAAGATTCCAATACCATCAACAACATCGCCGCAGATAAGGAGAAACCGAACCTTTCTTGCAACCGGATCCGGACCTGACAACCACGAAATAAAATCAGAAAATTCTTTCTCCATAAAATATCTACTTCCTACATGCAGGTCTGAAATCAAAATCGCATATGTTTCAGATTTGGACCTGCTTGTAACATGCTCGGGTATATCTGGCACGACCAAGTCTTTTGTGACAAACCCCCCATTCTTACCAGGAGTCAATCGTTGCATTACAAACTGGTCGATTAAAAGCGAGTTTGCTGTTTCCTGCAGCTCCTTGTTAAAAACCAATGATTCAAGAGAGCCGCTTGGGTCGTCTACAACAAGCTTTGTCACATCTCTATCTATCCTACGGTCCATAACAAGCCCGCCTACAACGACCTCATCCCTCAATTTACCTCCCTTTATGGTTTCTATCGGTGTAAGTTTTTGAGCCTGAGACCTTTGCAGAATAATTTTGAGAAGCTTGGTATATCGATTTACAAAAAGCGAGCCGAAGCCTTCGATGCCTTCTGCAGAGGTGATCTTTTTTGTGGGATCTGACAAAATTACATGTTTGTTTTCTATGTTTTCCTCAATCTGAGTTTCAACATACGCCTTCAGATCATTTTGGTTGATCAAAAACAAATTTTGTTTTGCTTTTTCACGGACAATCTGCCTGATTATTCTTTCAAGCTCCTTTGAATCGATTTTTTCTAAAATCTTAAAGGCATCAGGATGAATCTGAAAGCCCTTACTTAGTGCATAATTGAGTGCAGATGAGGCGTCCTTGCTCATCAAACTCAGATAATGTAACCTTTAATTAAATTTGCTCTGACCCAATGCTCAAATAGTCTACTATTAATCCAAAATTATGAATCGAAAGAGGCGGGCACTACTTTTTGGAATCTTTGTCGGTGTCTTTATGGCCTCTTACTCCATCGGTGCACAAAGCCCCATATCCGACGAGGATGCACAGGCCTTTCTTGAGGAATTTAAGATGTCAGTACAGGGAATAACTGCACTAGAAATCTTTGCACACAACGCATTTGTTGCAATGGGAATGTTTGTGCCTGGGTTTGGAGTTGGTTGGGGAACGTTTACCGCTTGGTCTACAGGGCTTGCCTTCAAATCAATTGTTACAGCAAATCCAATACTTGCAAAGCTACCCCCACTCAGCGTACTCTTAATCTCACCTTTTGGAGCAATGGAGCTAGTTGCTTATTCAATAGCAATGTCAAGAAGTGCAATTCTGGTACGAACACTTGTAAAAAGAATGTCTATCAAAGCAGAAGTGCGATCTACAGCAATTGAGGTCGGAATAGTAGTGGCAATCCTGCTTGCCGCTGGATTCATCGAGCATGCAATGATCAGCCAGTTTGGATCTACACCATAATCTTAGATTCATTTTTATCTGAAATAAGTTACCAAAAAGAAATGCTTGGACTGAAGATACACAGTCTACCCAAACTAAAGAACCCAAACATGGTTGCCGCTTTACCAGATATGGGAAACGTGGCAGGAATCGGTGTTGAATTTCTTATTAAAAATCTAAAAGCAAAACTCTTTGCAGAGCTTTATGCATACTGGCCGCCTGCAGCATCCTATGACAGCGGTCTGGTAAAGTTTGATCAATCAAGCTACAAGTTTCATTATTGCGAGAAGGAAAACTTAATAATTTTTTCAGGTGATTTTAATCCATCCGATCCTAGAAGGTTATATGAAATATGTTATGAAGCAGTAGAGATGGCAAAAAAACTAAAAGTGGAAAAACTATTTTCTATTGGTGCTGCACTAAAACAACCAAATCCAGATGAGCCTAAGATTTTTGCCGCAGCTACTAACCCTAATCTAGTTAGCGTACTAAAAAAACAAAAACTAACGCTTCTCGACGGTAAGGGTCAGATAACTGGCTTTAACGGCCTGATTCTTGGCATAGCTCAAGAAAAAAATCTCGACAGCATTTGTATTTTGGGGGAGATAGATAATCCAAATGTTATTCAACCAAAAGCAGCCAAACTAATTCTTGCTACACTTTTTGAATTTTTAAAAATAAAACCACTAGATATGAAGGATTTGGAAGAAGAGGAAAAAAGGAAAAAGTTCATGGAACAGCAAATGAACTACATGGACAACATCATGAGAAGGGACAAACAGCCTGGAATTGCTTAAGCTGTCTAAATAATTAAGACCATTAATTATATACAACATTAAGGCTTTATTGATTCATGAAGTTTCTCATACCTGTCTTAATTGCAGTTTCAGGTGTTTTGATTACTGGCTTATTACCTCATGCAGACTCACAACTTGCATCCAATAACAACTACCTATTGCAAGCAAATGGCTTTACCGTAACAGACAAGGCCATACAAAACTCTGAGCTAAATCTCCAACTTTCGACAGGAAAGCTCAGCAGCGGTACATCAAACATAGCAATGCAAGTTGGTGATATATCTATAGCTGGAGTCAACTATCTTACTTCTGGTGTATGGAAGGCCAAATTGGTTTTTGATGGGAGATTCTTTACACTTTCTGGTGATGCAAGCAG
>JACQFM010000181.1 GCA_016200035.1 Nitrososphaerota archaeon | reverse complement strand
AGTAAGCATATGTCTGGCTGAATTTACTGACCGTGTATAAATTCTCTGGCTTCTTTTTGTGTTGGATAATATGTAAACGGTATATCGAGTGAGGTGAACACTAGATTATATCGAGTTATCCCTGTAAGCTTTACAGGTGGCGTCACATCACTTTTATCATATTTATCAAGAACTTGATTGTCTGCCAAGAAAGGAGCTTCGGCTATCGTCTTACCCAAGGCCGGTACAAGAGATGGTTCCAGTATGCCAGTTCCTAGGTCTTCACCGTCAACTGTTATCAAAAAGTCTGTTTTGCCTATATTAAGAACCATGAGAGACGGATTCTTGATTTCAAGTTGTAGGCGGTAAAGCGAGCCATCTTGCGTTCTTTCCACAAGCTTGCTGTCTTTTATGGATACGTGTAATTGGAGTGCAGATGCATATTGGAAATATCCAAAGGCGATGAGGGCACCCACTATCGCAGTTATAATCACTAATCTTCTAGATAGCTTTCGCATGTCATTTCGTGGAAAAATTCCTTTTAGAATATGAGGGAAAAAAAATCCAAATGATATGTGTAAAAATTTTGATCTATCTTCTAAGCTACTTAGAGCTAGCAGAATAAATGAAAATATCCTAATGAGTATGCGAAATGGCTAAAATCAGGCTAAAAATAGGTGGAAATGAGATTGAGGTAGAGTCTAAGGACTTTTACGTAGATAATCAGAGCGTCGACCAAGTCGTAGTAAACCTATCTAGGTTTGTCAGAGAGAACAATGCCACTTCGGTAGAGTATGAACACACGACTGATCATAATACTGAACCAAGTTCAAACTACCTGAGTTCGCTTGAGGACGTAGAGATCCATGAACCAGAATTTACACCACCAATCTCAATTGATATCAGTCAGATTAGAAGCAAGATACACATACTAGCAAGAGATTCCTTCTTTGAAAAGCCAAGAACAGTCTCTGAAGTGGTCGCTCAACTTCGTGAATATGGTTGGGCTGCCAGACCTCTAGATGTTTCAAAGGTACTTGTTAATATGGCATTCAATAAAGAACTTCACAAGGGCTCTTTGAAGAAGCGTAGCTATTATTCTACTGATCAGATAATCCAGTTTAGCTAGTCTTATAGCCGCAAATTTTACACGAATCAAATGCATCACCCTCCAAATGATCAAAGTGTGAGTTGCATTGCCTGCAAGTATGATGCATATCAAAATATCCATCACTTTCTATCTTGCCAGTGCGATTCGATATCAAGTCAGTGCTTCCACACTTTATACAGTGACAGCCACATTGCATACCTTACTATTCAATCATGCTTGTAATAATCTAGCGGAAAATTAATCTATTTTTGAATTGTAATACTATGACTGCAGAAATCGCTAATGCTAATGGAACAAACAAGGGAAATTCAGGAATGACGGTAGTTCCTATTATGTGAACTGTTCCTGAAATTTGCGGTCTAAACCCAATCCACACATGAGTTCCGTTATTGTGGAATACATTGGTCAATGTTTTATTGACATTATTGATTTTAATTTCATAAGGTTCCCATAAGAGTTCCAAAGGCATTACCACTGTGGTTAGCGAATTTTTTTCATCAGTATGGAACAAGAAACTTTTTTCAGCTTGACTAAAATCAAGCGTATCAACTTTTGCTAATGTCTTAATTGCTACAGTAAATTTTTTATTCTCCCAATCCACCTCTTTTAAAACAACAGGTTCACTTATTACATATTCAAGCCTCATCGAATCTCCATGATGCCTTATTCCCTTCTCACCAATATACACAGGCCTATCATTAACCCACACAGTATCAAGTTTTTTTGGTAAATTAACATCTGTATAGTCAGTGTTTGGCGGAGTAACAAAATTCCACTTCCATACACCATCGGTTTGAGTTACAACATTAATCAAATCATATTTTATCAGAGTCATATTTCTACTAGTCGGAGGAATAATTATAGCTGGGGGAGCTTTTTCCATCGTCAAGTATTCTACGGATTTACCATCCCGGCCAGTAACCGATAGGTTAGTCATAGTGCCATTGTATGTCTCAACTTGTAGGAGTTTGTTGCTGCCTAGAACAGTGTGTATGACATGGGCCGTTCCACTCTCATCTATAGTAATTGTAACATTTTGGATGGATTTTTCTCCAACCTTTACTTGAGCGAAAGAGTATGGAATTGAAAAGAGCAATCCCAACATTATCATTAAGGCAAGTAACTTGTGCAATTTGATTACCTATTCTGATATGGTCACGCGAAGCATTTTTGCTTCCTGATTTGGGCAGTCGTTTTTATCACATGGTAAATTTACTATCTTATCAGCTACATCCATTCCTTGAACTACTTGACCAAAGACAGTGTATTGTTTATCTAGAAAAGTGCTATCTGTTGTGACTATGAAAAATTGTGAACCGGCACTATTGGGATCCGTAGCACGAGCCATGGAAACTATTCCACGATGATGTGACTTTGAATTAAATTCAGCCTTTATGGTATATCCGGGACCACCCCTTCCCCATTTACTTTTGTCAGGTTTTTTGGTATTAGGATCTCCACCTTGAATCATAAATCCTGGGATTACTCTGTGAAATAAGGTACCATCATAAAACGAACTCTTTGCTAGCTTTGCAAAATTTCTTACAGTCTCAGGAGCCAAGTTTGGTAATAGTTCAAAGACTATGTTTCCAAAATTAGTCTCTATTGTGGTTTTTTGCATTTTACTCAGCTTTTTGAGTTTAATCATAAGAGTCTTTCTTCACATACTTTGGGATTTTACCTACTTGTGTGATACATCTATTGCTCAGGTATCATAACAAGAAATTTTCAATATTATTTGCAATGCTAGGTCTGCACTTTGGTTTGATTATACTTATAATGAATCCACTTAGTAGCTATAGATATAGTTGATTCTGATCATTGAAATATACAGAAATTGTATTAAATCATCTAATAATCATAAAATATTCTTAAAAATTTTAAAATACCTTCATCACCAAACCAAGAAGAGTTTTAAAGGAATATGTATGCCAACTACCAAAAATGTCATTATTGAAGATTATGATTATGTAAATTAGTTTGGGAAAATTTGTCTGCATGAAAATCACCTCTTAAAAATATGTTTGAAATTTAAGTAACTAATATTTTCATTAAAAAGATAGTAACAGTCTTATATAGAAGATCTGAAAAATTAAATTTGTGAATCGTTCAAATCAAAGTACAAATATAAAACAAGCAATCAACGACCTCCTCGACAAGGGTTTAACAGATAAACAAGATATCTATAGTAAGGTAGTCGAAGAGCTTGGTGTTCCAAGGCCTACTGTAAGGCGGGTCGCACGAGATTTAAGAAATGAACTTTTACAAAAAATTCAGATTTTGCAGTCTGAAGTGCCAAGACCAGGATATTTTGGCAACAAGGATAATTCCAAAAAAGTCAGTGACTAGCAAAATCTTTCCTTTTTATAAATGACCTTATCAAATGGGATAATATCCATTACTGTTATATTCAAGCAAATTTTTGAGATAAAACATGGGTCATATTCCAACAATTACAGTTAGTGCCTTGGCAGCGGTTCTAACAGGCCTATATTTTGTACTTCCAGACGCGCTGCACTTTACTATAACTGTATTTATCACAGCTGCGTGGTTTCTTGCTGCAGTATGTTGGTTGGCGCAAAAGAGTGCTGACTATATGCACAAACACGGTGGCCACGAAGTAAAAAAAGCTGATTCATTCTCCTGATAATCCAATGCATCAGATTACTACAAGCGAGCTTAACGATGCACGCCGTGAACTTACGGCAGAGTAGATGAGTTACGGGACATCGTGAAAGACAAGGATAAGGAGATAGAGGCTAAAGGCAGAGATTGATAATCTAAAAATGCTTGCGGTTAAAGAAAACACAAAACAAAAAGTCAAGAAAAGATAGTCTTACTTGCAACACTGACAATGGTGTGATTCATGGTTTTCCTTACATTTAGGACAACCAACGGCTCCACCGAAATGGCATTTACAGTTGCATCCATCATTTAGTTTCTTTTCTGTTAACAATTAATATGAATTAATTATACGGCACCTTAATATGTAACCTTTAGGAAGATTTTTTTTATGAAACCGTGGATGGCTGGAACACTTGTAGCCATAGCATCGATTGTAATTTTTCCGACCTTAATTTCCACAATGTCAGAGGAAGCAAAATGGGATCCAAAACTAATAGCAGATGATCAATCTATCGTAATTGAAAAACAAATCATACCAATGAACATATCACAGGATAATGAACTTCCTTGGGCATATGTTGAGGGTACAGTAACAAATGGCGTAGAAGGATATCCGGTTATAATTCAGATATACAAAGATGGAAAACCTGTTCACTTTGCGCAGACAGATGTCAAATCAGACGGATCATATGAATACATGTTCAGGGTTAGAAATGTCGATCATGGAAAAGTAATCCAGGTATTTGAAGGAGATTATACAGTAAAGATCTTCAAAACAGTCTATGTCAATCCTCAAGCAAGTATAGTGTAACCAAATTCAAAAAGTTTTTCCAACATTTTTTATCATAAAAACTATAGCTTGAAACGCCAAAAATACTCAACCTTGGCATGATAAATCCACCAGCTAAATTAAAGCGGGCTCGGAGGGCTTCGATCCCTCGACCTGTAACTTAGGAGGCTACCGCGCTATCCATGTTACGCGTCATTTTGACTCTGCGCCACGAGCCCAACAAAATCAAAGCTGGTAACAATTTAAGCGTAATCAAGATTAGAGACTATCATCTGGTGAATGGTTTGCCAGCTGGGATCATTATTCTTGTTCCACTTCTCATAAAACACAACATCTTTTAGATCTAGTCTTGATAACCAACCAGATGTCTCAAGATCTGGCTTTTGTGCAAACTCTGATACGTAACCCAAGCACAAATATGCAACGGGAATAACGTGTTCTGGTATTTCAAGTACCTTTTTGAGATCATCATTTGAAAGAATGCTAACCCATCCCATACCTATTCCCTCTGCCCTTGCTGCAAGCCAAAGATTTTGGATTGCACAACAAACGCTGTAAATTCCAGTTTCTGGTATGCTGGATTTTCCAATTACAAAAGGGCCAAACTTTGAAGGATCGTAAGTTACACAAATATTTACTGCAGAGTCCAAGATTCCCTCCAACTTAAACGATAGATACTTTGTTCTCTTTGGATCCTCAACTAATTCAGATGAACGTTTTCGTTCTGCATCAAAGGATGATTTTATTTTCTTTCTTGCTTCTATATCTTTTATAAGAATAAAATTCCACGGTTGAGAAAAACCAACAGAGGGTGCATGATGTGCCGCATTCAGAATTTTTGATAAAGTCCTATCATCTATTGGCTCAGCAGTAAAGTGCGCTCTTACATCGCGTCTAGAAAAAATTGCCTTGTAAAAACCATTTTTTTCCTCTTCTGAAAACTCCCCATTCATAGGATACTGACAAAAAACAATGCATATTATTCTTATTTTTCTCAAATTAAAGGTTAATAACGTCTCCAACAAGAGTCGTATTTTACGGGCCGATCGTCTAGTTGGTTAGGATACCGCCCTGACACGGCGGTGGTCGAGAGTTCAAATCTCTCTCGGCCCACTCTTTTATAACTCGCCACTTTGAGAAGAAACGTGGTGAAGTTCACCAGTGCTGAGGTCAATTTTTTGAGAAAGAAGGAAGCATGTAGAATAGCAACATCACATCGCGATATACCTCATGTAACCCCTGTGACCTATTATTTCGAAAATGGTTATTTCTACATAGCAACTGACTATGACACAAGAAAATACGCGAATCTAAAGAAGAACAAAAAGATCGCAATCGTGGTAGACATTTATCTAGCGGGAAAACACAAAGCTGTGATGGTACAGGGAATAGCTGAGATAATTGAGAAAGGTTCAGAGTTTAAGCGCCTGTACGAAATTTTCCATAAAAAATTCTCATGGGTAAGACAAATGCCTTGGAAAGAAGGGGAAGCACCTTTTATCAAAATAAAACCAAAAACAAAGACTAGTTGGGGCCTAGGTTAACCAAAGGTAGATTCAAAATTTTTTTCAACTATACTAAGTGCTGACTCGATACTGACTTGACCCTTTGCAAGTAATTTTACTTGTTTTCCGTTGATTATTGCATTATACTCATCGGAAATTCTATCTGAATATACAAGATCAAACTTATCAGCTAATTCCACGGATTGACCAGGATAGATTGCCGCTCTCCCTGGAAGAGCTATGTCTTGAGTACTGTAGTGGCCACCCCCTACATCTTTATCATTTATGAACAAGTTATAGCTAATGGTAGAAACAGTAACCGTCTTTTCACTCGGATTTGTCACAAGAAATCTCACCTCAAGATTTGCGCGTTTGTCTACGCTGTTTACTTCTAGAACTTTTACTCCAACCAGATCCAGCTTTACTTTTTCAAGCAGGGGATTGTCTAAGCCTGCATAGTATACGAGTCCAAGAAGTAAAATGCCCAAGCCAGCAAACGCTGCAGCGATAACAACTCTTCCTCGACTGACCATTTAGAGAGCTACGGGTTTCATATAACTAAAAAACCTTCGCCATCACAGTTCTGTTAACTTACTGGTGTTAATTTCCTATCCAGTAATGAGTTGGTTCT
Organism: Nitrososphaerota archaeon; assembly: GCA_016200035.1. GTDB lineage: Archaea > Thermoproteota > Nitrososphaeria > Nitrososphaerales > Nitrosopumilaceae > JBBDNF01. The sequence continues at coordinate 779 of JACQFM010000181.1, read as the reverse complement.
TTAACCATTTACCAACTTCTTTTGTTACCACGTTATGTGACATGTTTATTATTGGTAAAATTACGTTGTTTGTCTTGTTTTGTAGAAATGGTTTGTACTCTTTCATTTCTGTATATTCAATAGCTGCTAAATGTAGGATGTCTTGAAGTTGATCTTTTATTACCTCAGGAGTAGGAGGGTAACCCGATGCTTCATATAATATACCATCAACCCATCGTGCTGGATTGGCAGCTCCTCCCAACGGAATATTTCCAGTCCTCATACTTAGAAATTCCTCAACACTATTTACCTTCACAAGTTCATGTACTACGATTTCTTTGATAGGTTGATATTTGATAGAAACCATGCATCGCATTCTTTAACCAGGCATTTAATGTCAGCGATCTAATTTAGTAAAAACTACACCCTCAAATTTACCAGTGTAGCCTTGCGAAGAGATAATATTCATATCAATTGAAAGATCGAGGATGCCAATTATTGAAGCTCTCATTACATGGGCACACCTTGTTTCTGCAGCAATTTGGGTTGGTGGTTCGCTTTTTATTGGAGTAGTTCTTGCCCCACTTCTCAAGACTATCACTGAATCAGCAGAGCAGAGACTTGCAATAATGATCCGAGTGGGAAGAAAATTCAACAGGATTGCTATTCCATCTTTGGTCATCTTAATCATAACAGGAATTTACAAGTCCTCTAATCTTCTCATCAAACCAGAATTGATATTTTCAACTAATTATGGTACCATTCTTGTAATAAAAATAATCCTTGTAATAATATTGATT
>JACQFM010000179.1 GCA_016200035.1 Nitrososphaerota archaeon | reverse complement strand
TGTCAAACATTGTCGGCATTCACGTACAACCAAACAAGGCTATAGTTGGTGAAAATGCATTTGGTCATGAATCAGGAATACATACTCATGGGATCTTAAACAATCCTTTGACATACGAACCAATAAGTCCTGAGCTTGTTGGACGAACAAGATGGTTTCAGGTTGGAAAACATGCAGGTGCACATGGAGTCTCTGCTATGCTTGAAGAATATGGCATTCAACCTACAAGAGAACAAACACAAGAAATTCTAGAAAGGGTAAAGATTCTTGGTGATCAAGGAAAACATGTTACCGATGTTGAGCTACTTTCAATTGCTGGTGAAGTCATGCAACAGCCAAGTCTTAAGAGACTAGTACACCTCAAAGGATTTTCCGTATCCACTGGAATTGGTAACATGCCATATGCCTTTGTAAAATTAAACATCGAGGGAAAAGATTTTATCGGTACGGACTATGGTGTTGGTCCTGTAGATGCATCAATAAATGCAATTCAAAAGATAACCGGTGAGATAGCAAAAGTAAGAATCAAAGATTACAGACTTGATTCAATTTCTGGTGGCTCTGATGCACTTTGTGAGGTCACAATAAAGGTAGAGGACGCATATGGTAACTTGGCTTCTGCAAAATCAATTGGAGAAGATATTGTAATTACAAGTGTGCAGGCAATGATTGATGGAATAAACAGGATAATGCTCAAAAAGGTTCTAAAACAGAAAAATCTGGGAAAATAAATGTATAAAATTTCGCTTATAACTGGAGATGGCATAGGGCCAGAATTATCCGAGTCTGTAATCAAGGTTTTAGAAACTGTAAATGATAAGCTCAATTTAAGATTAGAAATTGAAAAGCTTGAAGCTGGTGACAAAGCTTTGGCAAAGACTGGCAAAGCTTTACCTGAACCGACATTGCATGCAGTAAAAAGATCTGATGCGTGTTTGAAGGCACCAGTAGGTGAAAGTGCCGCTGATGTCATCGTAGTTTTAAGAAGGATGTTGAATCTTTACGCGAACATCAGGCCAGCCAAGTCCTATCCAAACATGCCCGCACTCAAAGATAACATAGATTTGGTCATAGCTAGAGAGAACACAGAAGATCTTTACACCGGCATGGAGTTTGAGATTGGAAGTACGGCCGTCGCATTACGTACCATCTCAGAACAGGCATCAAAAAGAATTGCAAAATACGCATTTTTAATTGCTATTCAAAGAGATCTCAAAAGAAAAGTTACATGTGTACACAAATCAAATGTAATGAGAAAAACAGATGGGCTTTTTTCAAGGGTTTGTAGTGAGGTAGCAAGAGAATTTCCGAAAATCGAATTTGAGCAAATGTATGTTGATGCCTGTGCCATGAATCTAATAAGGCAACCAGAATCATTCGATGTAATAGTTACCACCAACTTGTTCGGAGACATATTGTCTGATGAGGCGGCACAAGTAGTAGGAGGACTTGGTATGGCCCCTGCAGCTAACATTGGGGAAAGCTTTGCGTTGTTTGAACCAGTTCATGGAGCGGCCTTTGATATAGCTGGAAAACAAGCTGCTAACCCTTCTTCGTTCATATTATCTGCTAAGATGATGTTTGAATGGCTTGGCATGAAAAATAAAGACCAAAAATGCTTTGAAGTAGCGAAGAAGCTGGAATCTGCAGTCTATGGAGTTGTAAAGGATGGCATAAAAACTAAAGACATTGGCGGAGACAAAACTACGGCAGAATTTACTCAATATGTTATTTCTAATATATCCTAGATGTCTGATGGCGGTGGGTCTCTAGACCAGAAAAACAACATAAGACCAGTTGGAATCATGAACATAACAGCTGCAATCAGCCCTATCAATAAAATGTCGGATCCAAACCAGGAATAAATGGAATAGGATATACGGTGTAAACCCACATGAATCCTATAAAACCAAGTAGAATCTTATTTCTTCTAACTACCTTCCATCCAAGTCTTCTTTTGTTTATAAAACAGCGCTTGCACCGACTCCTGTCATCTGTCATACAAGAAGTACAGCATTGTTTCCGACAAAAGTAGCATTTACGATCCCCAAACTGCGAACCACAAAAGTCGCACTTTTGCACTTTATATTTTAAGTAAATTTTAGATTTATCCTTTTATGGTGAAAGTCTTTCTGGGTCACGAGGATACAAAACGACTTCTCTTACGTTATCCATTTTTGTTAGAACTGACATCAGCCTATCAAGGCCAAGACCCCATCCTGAGTGTGGTGGCATTCCCCAATCAAACGCTCTCAAGTGATCAGCAAACTGACTTGGGTCAAGCCCCTGCTCTTTTAATCTTGATTTAAGCTTTGCAGGATCGTGAAGACGCATTCCTCCTGACGCAAGCTCCAAATATCCAAACTGAAGATCAAATGATTTTGATAGTGTTGGATCCTCCTCTTTTTCATGTATGTAAAATGGCTTTAATTTCATTGGCCAGTCAATTATAAAATAAAAACCAGAGTGTTTTTCTCCAAGCTTACGAAGATGTGAATCTAGCAGATCATCACCTAACTCAAGTTTAATACCATCACGAGCAAGCTCTTCTAATGCTTTTTTGTAAGTGATGCGTTCAAACGGAGTTGATGGTTTTTTGATTTCAAGCTCAAGAGCGCTACACTCTTCTTTACGTTTTGCTGCATCCTCAAAAACGTTGGCAACAAGTGATTCTAAGATATCCATTACATCAAAATAATCCATAAATGCGGCCTCAATGTCCACGCTTGTGAATTCAGTAAGATGCCTAACCGTATGAGACTTTTCAGCTCTATAGTATGATGCTATCTCAAATACTCGCTCAAGCCCTATTGTTAGCTGCTCTTTGTAAAGTTGTGGACTCTGAGCAAGATATGCTTGCTTTTCAAAATACTTGAGTGAAAAAAGATTTGCCCCTCCTTCACTTGCACTACCGATTATTTTTGGAGTGTTGACTTCAATGAAGTTTTTTTCTGTCAGAGTATTTCTAATTGATGCCAGTGCATAGTGTCTAAGTTTGAAGATAGCTGCGGTTTTTTGGTTCCTAAGGTCAAGAGCTCTTGCGTTTAATCTATTGTCAATGTTGCTCTCAAGTCTACCAATTGGATCTATTGGCAGTGGTTGGATTGCAAGATTTACTATATCCAATTTTTCTAATTTTATTTCAAAAGCAAAGTCTCTTGCTTTTGTATCCTGGATTGTGCCTGTAACTTTGACAACACTTTGCCTAGAAAGTACTTTGGTCTGCTTGATGCTTTCTTCTCCCGTCAGAACTATCTGGGCAACCCCTGTTACGTCACGAAGAGTAAGAAAGGTCAGCTTGCCAAGTTCACGAATATCCTCAACCCAACCTGCCACGACCACTTTTTTACCCTTCATTGAAGATGTGAGATTTCCAATGTAGTGAGTTCGATTCATACTCATAAAATTACACTATTTCCTGAAATGCCCCTTTTATAAAAAAGATCTTGGTTATGTTAAAGCAGACCTTACTTCAAGTATTTGCTTACTACGTATGCCACCTTATCATCGCCCTCTGGTGTGGGATTAGCACACTGCCCACATTTAGGGAGGGTAACTACAGCGTCGTAAGCAATTTCTCCTATTGATTTTCCGCACTTGGAACAGCTAACGGTTTTTGTATCGTATATGTTCAACTTCTCACCATCTTTGTATATTCTATAACTTTCATACTATAAAAGAATCACAAAGTAGACCTTTTCTTGCCACAAAAATGCAACACTTGTGTTGCATCCAAAACCCACATTTAGTTCAGTTTCTTTATGATAGCCAGTGTCATTCATCTCCGTTCAAAATTTGAAGACTCATTATATGTCTCAGGCTGGCACGGTACGCGCCCTTGAGGATGTGAGCTTTAGCTTAGAAAAGGGTGAATCAATTGGAATCGCCGGTGAAAGCGCATGCGGAAAGAGCACTTTGGGTTTATCCATAATGAGGATGCTACAGGGTGGTAAGATAGTATCTGGTGATATATTGTTGGAGGGGGAATCAATACTTAATATCTCAGAGTCGGAGTTTGCAAAAAAGCATAGAAAAAAAAATGTGGCGATGGTTTTTCAAGGAGCTATGAATTCGTTAGATCCGGTATTTACTATTGAAGAACAGTTTATTGAGGTTCTAAAACAGCATCAATATGACGGCGATTTTAAAAAAAAGATATCTGAGATGCTAAGTTCGGTTGGTCTTAAAAATAATGTCTTGAAAAAATATCCTCATGAGCTTAGCGGTGGAATGAAACAAAGAATCGTAATTGCAATGGCTCTTCTTTTAGGACCAAAATTTGTCATTGCAGATGAACCAACAACTGCACTTGACGTACTTGTTCAAGCACAGATAATCAATCTTCTAAAAAAATTAAAGAAAGATGGCATGTCCATAATGCTAATCACTCACGACCTTCCAATCATATCAGAAATTGCCGAAAAGATAGGGATTATGTATGGTGGCAAAATGGTAGAATTTGGCACTGCGCATGATATTTATAAAAACCCAAAACATCCATACACTCAGGCTCTTCTTGAATCCATTCCATCTTTGAGATCCAAAAAAATTCCAAAATACATCAAAGGTAATCCCCCAAGTCTCATAAAACCACCTGAAGGGTGCAGATTCTATGATAGGTGTCCCCAGGCTATGGAAAAATGCAAGAAAGATCCACCTAAATTTAAGACAGATTCAGGTTACGTTCTGTGCTGGCTTTACGAATAATCAAAGACTGATTTACCTTGATATACTTTGGATTTTAACTACTCTCGTTGACTGAAATTCTTTCCGTCCAAAATCTTACAAAACACTTTGTCAAAAAAGGACTCTTCTCCTCTTCCCCCACTATCGTAAGAGCAGTTGACGATGTTTCCTTCTCCTTAAGAGAGCAAGAAGTCTTGGTACTTGCCGGCGAATCAGGTTCTGGAAAGACCACGACTGCAAGGCTTGCTCTTAGAGTAATAACACCAGATT
>JACQFM010000183.1 GCA_016200035.1 Nitrososphaerota archaeon | reverse complement strand
TTCTATCTTGATCTTTTGTCTCTCGGTTGGATCGACTGTCAAATCTAGTATTGCCTTTCTGAATTCGTCAAAGCGTTGTTCTTTAGTTGGAGTAAGATAGCTCCCATCCAGCTGAAAGATGCCTTTATGCCCCATTAGCTTTTCAGCTATGCTTGGGTTTATGCTAGAATTTAGTTTCAAGATCGTGTTGAATCGTTTGCGGAAGCCATGGTCTAGTGGTATGTTAAATCTAGTTCCTGTCTTGTGCCTGCTTGTGCCAGCATATTTGACCAAACAGGCAACGCATGATTGAAGGGCCTTGTATGAGATCGGCTTGACTTTGGCTTTTCCAATTCTGTAAAAGTTTCTAAATACAGGCGAGTCTTCATTAAGATTCTCTCCGTCTCTTTGCCTTTGTTCAAAATAGTCTTCTAATGCTTTTGATGCTTCAGGAGTTAAGAAGCCAAAATATTCTTCATTTGAACCTTCATAGAATAAAATAGATTTGCAGCCTAAAGCCATCCCAGACAAATGCCTTAACCGCAAATCATAAACTGCGCCTATTCTGCATCCTGTAGAGGATAAAAAGTGGATCAGGGCACGCACGCGTTTGCTCTTGGCGTTTTCTAGAAATTTCCTTATGTCTTGGTTTGACCATGCTCCGTATCCCGATTTTTTGACTGTAGGTGGGAACATCTTTCTTATCTTTTTAAACTGGATCTGCCTATCATTCATTATACAGAATAGTTCCAAGGGCGCAAACATGGCAGCAATCGAGTTTGGTGAGACCCGCTTTCTTGTGTATAATAGATAATCTTCCAGGAGGCTTTGAATGTGACTGTCTTTGAGCTGTAAGAGCCAGTCAGGATCTGGAATTTTTGCCCATTCTAAAAATTTTTTTAAGTGATATAGATACATTCGCCTTGTGGCCTCGGTTTTAATCGCACTCTCAAATAGCAGAAAGCTTCTTTGCATGCTTGACAATACATGAGGTAGATTATTAAAACTAGGGTCAAACATGTTATCAAATAAATTATACCGTCTTATGTTACAGGAGTATCAATGAAAGTAGGAGTCATAGGAGCATCTGGTTATGTCGGTGGAGAGATGTTAAGGTTACTTGTAAGTCATCCAAAAGTCGAGATAGCGATGGTAACTTCAAGACAGTATGTCGGAGAATATGTTTCGAGAATACAGCCCAGCCTGAAAGGGTTTATCGATTCGACATTCTCCGAGCTTGATTATGATAAATTGTCAGACAAGTGTGATGTTGTTTTTACAGCTGTTCCCCACGGGACAGCTACTGAGATAGTAAAGGCTCTATATGATCGTGGAATGAAAATAATCGACTTGAGTGCAGATTATCGTCTTCACAATCCATCAGATTATGACAAGTGGTATGGATGGCAGCATCCATATCCAGAACTGCTTTCCAAGTCAGTATATGGAGTGCCAGAAATGCATAGGGATCAGATAAAGAATGCACAACTTGTTTCGTGTCCTGGATGCATGGCGGTGACATCACTGCTTGCACTCTATCCACTAGTAAAGAGAAACTTGATCGATACAGAACATATCATAGTTGACTCTAAGATTGGCTCATCTGGTGCAGGAGCTGGCTCAGTTGCAGGAACGCACCATGCTATGAGGTCTGGAGTAATTAGGCCATACAAGCCAGCAAAGCACAGGCATACTGGAGAGATTGAACAGGAACTAAGCCAAGCAGCAGGAAAAAAGATCAAAGTATCGATGAGTCCCCATGCTGTGGATATAGTAAGAGGAATATTGTGTACAAATCACACCTTTCTTTCACACCAGATGAGCGAGATTGATCTGTGGAAGGTATTTCGTGAGCAGTACCAGAATGAGAAATTCATCAGACTGATTCGTGATAAGAAGGGATTCTACAAGTTTCCTGATCCAAAGTTCGTGGTAGGATCTAACTTCTGTGATGTTGGATTTGATATTGATGAAGACAACAACAGATTGGTTGTCTTGTCAGCGTCTGACAATCTCATGAAGGGAGCAGCGGGATCTGCAATACAAAACATGAACATCATGGCAGGCTTTGATGAGAGAGAAGGTCTCGCATACTCTCCACTAACACCTGTGTGAAAAGATGATAACTATCAAGATAGGAGGGAGTGTAGTAGACGGGCTCCACCCTTCAACCATTTCAGATCTGAAAAAAGTATCAGAGAAAGAAAAAATAATTCTAGTCCACGGTGGAGGTAAGGAAGTAACAAAGATCTCAGAGGCTCTTGGGAAAGAACAAAAGTTCATCGTGTCACCTGGCGGAATCAAATCCAGATATACTGATAAGGAAACAGTAGAAATCTTTGCAATGGTAATGTCAGGAAAGATAAACAAGCTGATAGTTAGCATGTTACAAAAAAATGGAATCAACGCAGTAGGACTTTCTGGAATAGATGGTCAGCTCATCCAAGCAGAACGAAAAAAGAAACTGGTTATCATTAACGAGAAGGGTCGCAAGATGGCAATAGATGGAGGCTATACTGGAAAGATTAAGGATGTAAATGCAGATCTGATAAAATCAATTTTAGAACAAGGATATCTTCCTGTCATCTCTCCTATTGCCATCAGTGAAGAGTTTGAAATGTTAAATGTTGATGGTGATAGAGCTGCTGCGTATGTGGCAGGAAAGATGAAGTCAGACAAGATCCTCTTCCTAACTGATGTTGATGGGTTATTGATGAACAACAAGCTCGTAAGAAACCTATCTTTAGCCGAAGCAAAGGAGATAATGCCCAAGGTGGGTTTTGGTATGGAGAAAAAGATCCTGGCAGCTACCGAGTCTCTTGAGATGGGCGTCAAGCAAGCTCTCATTGCAAGTGGCCAGAGAAAAAACCCAATCTCAGCAGCTATTGCAAACGAGAACTGCACGGTGATTACAAGATGACTGAAGATGACTTTATGGGAAACATCTACCAGAGGTTTCCCGTAACAGTAGAGCGTGGACTAGGTTCTCATGTCTGGGACATAAACGGCAAAGAATACCTAGACTGCATGGGAGGGTATGGAGTTGCTCTTGTGGGGCACTGCAATCCAAGAGTCGTTGATGCGCTCAAAAAGCAACTTGAAAAAATAATCACAGTTCACAGTTCACTTTACAACAAGACCAGGGAAGAGTTTCTTGAAGATCTCATAAGGATTGCACCAAAGGGGTTATCACAGGTTCACCTTAACAATAGTGGAACAGAGGCAGTAGAGGCCGCGATAAAATTTGCAAGAAAGTTCACGGGCAAAAAAGGAATGATTGCAATGAATGGATCATATCATGGCAAATCTTTTGGCTCGTTGTCATTGACATTTAATCCAAAGTATAGAAAGTCATTTGAGCCACTTGTCGAGAAGGTTTCCTTTACTTCATTTGGAGATATTGAGGCACTCAGATCAGCAGTAGACTCTGAAACTGGACTAATAATAATTGAACCAATCCAAGGGGAGAGTGGGATCCATGTTGCACCAGATGGATTTCTACAAGACGTAAGAAAGTTGTGCGACGAAAAAGGAATTGTCTTGATCTTCGATGAGATCCAATCTGGATTGGGCAGGACAGGAAAGATGTGGGCAGCTCAGCACTGGAACACTGGCCCTGACATAATGTGTCTTGCAAAGGGAATAGCAGGGGGAGTACCGATGGGTGCAACGCTTGTTCGTTCCGAGATACTTGCCTCCATATCTAAGGGTGAGCACTCGTCTACCTTTGGAGGAAATCCGCTCTCATGTGCAGCAGGGATTGCAACGATAAAAGCTCTGACTGAAGATCGTCTTGTAGATAATGCTGCCAAGATGGGAAAGAGATTCATGGATGGGCTACAGGAGTTAAAAAATAAACATAAGATTATCAGAGAAGTTCGTGGCAAGGGACTGATGATTGGAGTGGAGATGAAGTTTGAGGTAAAGGACATTCTGCTTGATGGAATAGCAAACGGACTCTTACTTTTGTATTCTGGAAGAAACATACTAAGACTACTTCCTCCACTGGTAACTTCAGAGTCTGACATAGCTAAAGCTTTACAAGTACTTGATATTCTATTACAAAGAGAGGAGAAACGCCGAAATGTCTAGAGACAAGACTGATGAGACCATCATTGAAATCTTAAAGAAGAATTCTAGAGAGTCATTTGTTGAAATAGGACAGAAGCTTGGCCTCTCCGAGTCAGCAGTAAGAAGAAGAGTCAAGAATCTAACAGATGGTGGAGTCATAAAAAAATTTACTATAGAGACAGGTGATGCAAATGCAACAAGTGCAATAATTTTGATTTCAGTTGATTCAGCAACTGACACATCAAAAGTTTCTGCAAAGCTTACCAAACTTCAAGGTGTGCATACAGTTTACGAGATAACGGGGCAATATGATATTGCAGTTATAATCAGAGCCCCCACTATTTCAGACATCAACTCTTGCATCGACTCACTGCGTAAGGTTCCGGGTGTCTTTGACACCAACACTGTCATCATTTTGCGTACTATAACATAAAAAACGAAGTTCGGATCATATCTTACGCAGATGACTAACTTCGGTGCATTTTGTAACAAATGCGCCGATTCTAGTACGAATATCTTTATATCTATCAATTTTTTGTACTATTATAGCAATGGATGATCCGAATTACTACGCATACCAGTACAACTCCATAGGTACAAAACCTAAGAAGATTCACGTCTTAGACAGTACCCTAAGAGAAGGCGAACAACACCCAGGTGTCACCTTTTCCAACAAACAACGAATTCAGATTGCATGGATGCTTGACTATTTTGGTGTTGATCAAATCGAGATCTCACCTGTGGTTTCAAGTGATCACAAGGAAGCAACCAAGACAATAATCAAGCAGGGATTAAGAGCTGATATAGTTGCACATGTACGTGCATTAAAAGAGGATGTCGATGTTGCTCTTGACTGCGATGCCACTTGGATGGCAACCTATCTTGGAATGTCTGACATTCATCTAAAAGATAAGTTGCGTATAACAAGAGAAGAAGCACTCAGAAGAGCTGTCGAAACAGTAGAGTATGCCAAGTCACATGGCCTGAAGATGCGATTTACTATGGAGGATGCAAGTAGAGCAGAACCAGAATTTTTGATCAAGATGTGCAAGGCAATTGAAGAGGTAGGTGTTGACAGAATTAGCATACCGGATACGGTTGGCATAATGCGTCCTAATGGAATGTATAATCTTGTAAAGGCTGTCCATGATCAGATCAAGACTCCACTTGATGTACATTGTCACAACGACATCGGATTTGCACTTGCAAATGCGTTTGCAGGATGTGATGCTGGAGCAGAACAGATCCACACAACAATAGATGGAATTGGCGAAAGGACAGGCATACCGGCACTTGCAGAAACTGCAGTTGCCCTTACCTATCTCTACAAATCTCCTAACAACTTTAGATTGGATATGCTGATGGACCTCTCAAGATTAATTGAACAGTATACCAACATTGTACCCTACGATTCAAAGCCAGTAGTTGGAATCACTGCCTACAAGCACAAGGCAGGAACCCACTTGGCTGCAATTCTCAGAAATCCTGCTGCATACGAACCAATCGAGCCGAGGATAGTAGGCAACAGAAGACGCATAGTCTTTGGCGAGCTGGCAGGAAAAAATGGAGCCGCCTACCTAATGTCACTTTTAGGGCTAGACCAGAATGATGAGCATGCAAAGGCAGTGGCAGCTGGCCTAAAGAATTTGCGCATGGGTGACCTCCTTGAAATTCCCCTCGATGACAGACTCGAAAAAAAGATAATTAATGACACTCAAATTAAGGTAAAACCAGGTAAGTGAGATGAAGTGTTTAGAGTGCGATGGGAATATCGCTGCGCCAAAGGATTCTATGGAAGGGGAGATAGTTACCTGTCCTGATTGTGGAGCTAGCTTCGAACTGGTGAAAGGATCTAAAGACTTTGAGTTAAAGCCAGCACAAACTGTTGGTGAGGACTGGGGCCAGTGAGCTCCGGAATATCGATTCTTTACGACACCATCCGGTGGGAAGAAAAAGCCCTTTTCGATGCTGGTAAAAAAAAGGGAATCAATGTAGAGATGGTGGATTGTAAGAATCTCTTTCTAAATTTGGACGGAGGTAAGGAAAAATTTGAAACAGTCATCCAAAGGTGTGTAAGTTATTACCGAAGTCTTCACTCAACTGCAGCACTTGAAGGAAAAGGAGCGAATGTGATAAACTGCCTTAACACGAGCGTCTTTGCAGGAAACAAGCTCTTCACCCATATGCTTTTACAAAAACATGGAATTCCAACTCCGTTTAGTACAGTTGCATTTTCCGAAGAAGCTGCACTTGAAGCTCTGGAAGCTACAGGATATCCCATGGTGCTCAAGCCCACTGTTGGTAGCTGGGGACGTATGATCGCACTTCTAAAGGATAGAGATTCAGCAGAGGGAATAATGGAAAGTCGAGAAAGGATGTACCCAATTTACCAAGTTTACTACCTAGAGGAGTTTGTAAACAGACCACCTCGTGACATAAGAGCCATAATGGTTGGAGACAAGGTAGTTGCTGCAATCTACAGGTATTCTGGAGGGGAGAGGTGGAAAACCAATATGGCACTTGGAGGAAGGGCAGAAGAGTGTAAGATAACTAAAGATCTTGAAGACATATGCATTAAAGCAAAGAATGCGGTTCAAGGCCAGATAGTGGGTATAGATCTAATGGAGAGCAAGGAAAAAGGCCTAGTTGTACATGAAGTAAATAACACAACAGAATACAAAAATACTGTCAGAGTTACTGGTGTAGATATTCCAGCATTGATGATAGATTACGCATTACAATCGAGAAAGTAAGAATTGGACTCTTCAATTACAGTAACACCAAGGTTTTCAATAAAGATGTTAGAGAAAACACTGAGACTCTACACACCTTCGTTATCTGAACGACCTCTTGCAGAATTTTTGTCTGACAAATGTGATGATTTGGGATTTGAAAATATACATATCGACGAGGTTGGAAATTTAATTGCAACAAAAGGGGAAGGCTCACCCAAAATTCTTTTGTGTGGCCACATGGATACGGTTCCGGGAAAGATTAAGGTTAGAAACGACGATGGATATCTTTACGGCCGAGGGGCTTCTGATGCCAAGGCCCCACTCATGGCCATGCTGCTTGCAACGGCTTCGATGCATAACCACAGCGGGACCGTAGTATTTGCGGCAGTTGTAGATGAGGAAGGAAATGCAACTGGAATCAAGAGTCTGGTAAAGCAAAAGCTTGACATCGATTACGCAATTTTTGGAGAGCCAAGTGGAATAAGAAATATCACTATAGCATACAAGGGCAGAATAGCAATTAACCTCAAAGTAAACGTGGGAAATAGTGCACATGCCAGTGCGCCTTGGCTTGCAAAAAATGCAATCGATGAATCGTATGTGTTCATTAACGAGTTGAAAAATTCACTTGAGGCAAATCAATCAAACAAACCAAAGGGAATGATGCTAACTGCAACTCTCACTGAGATAAAAGGTGGTACAAGTCACAATGTAACGGCCATAGAATGCGATGCGGTAATGGACATTAGGATTCCTGTCAATATGAACTGCAAGACAGTAGGTGATAAGATAGCTGCTACTGTACAGGAGGTAGCAAAAAAGCAAGGAGTCAATGCATTTTATTCAGTGTTAGATGAAACCGAACCATTTGAGGCTCCTCATAATTCTCCGCTTGTACGAGCTTTAACTCTTGGAGTATTAGATATAGAAAAAAAGGGACCTCAGCTGATTAGAAAGACAGGAACTGGTGACATGAACATTATTGGAAATGCGTTGAACATTCCTGTTGTTACATATGGTCCAGGTGATCCTCATGCATCACATACAATAGATGAACGAGTCTCTGTGGATGAGTACTTGCGAAGTATCGAAGTATTCAAGCGCATGCTTTACCATCTAAAACGACTCCATGGAAAATCAAAATAATTTTCAAGAGTTTTTCATCTGTCATATTTAGAAAATTTCATCTTTGTATCTGTCTCGCAAGCTCAAAATAACCAAATCCTAAAACCCAATCATGCTGTGGTTTATTGGGCTTGGAATTTCCGGAGCCGACGGATTAGGAGCAGATACCATAAAGGTTCTCAAGAATGCAGACATTGTTTTTCTTGAAGTTTTCACAAGTCCGATTACAAGATCGCAATTAACAAAGATAAGAAAGATGGTCAGAGGCGAGTTAAAGACAGCCTCAAGATGGATGGTGGAGGATGGAAAAGCGATCCTAAATGAAGCCAAGAATAGAAAGGTGGCACTTCTCTCATATGGAGATCCATTCATAGCAACTACTCACATTGAGCTACGAGTCAGAGCAATTTCAGAGAAGATAAAAACTAAGGCGATCCATGCGGCCTCTGCCATTCCATCTCTTATAGGCGAATGCGGATTGCATTATTATAAAATTGGCAGACCCGTAACAATGATGCAAGACAAACAATCTGCTACTAGTGTTTATCAGACTCTTTATGAGAATTTGATAACTGGAAATCATACAGTTATAATTTTAGAGTATAACAGTGATGCCAATTTCTTCTTAGATCCAAGAGATGCCTTTACAAATCTAATTCTCACAGAAAGTGAACAAAAACAAAGTGTGGTAGACGAATCTACATTTGCAATAGTTGGCTCTAGAATAGGAATGAACAGTCAAAATATAATAACAGGAAAATTATCAAGCTTGAAAAAATTAGAGTTTGGAAGACCCCCCCACACCATAATAATACCTGGAAGAATGCATTTTACAGAATCTAACGCACTAAAGATTTTGGCAAAATGTCTAGATGAACCGTTTGATAATTCTTCTCGAATTCAAAAAGTTTCAGATCAAATGCTCCAAAAGTATATTCCTAAAGCAAGAAAAGCGCTTGAAGAGGTGACTGGCTACTTTAAAGAAGACAAAAGTATACAGCCTGTTTTAGAAAATGCTGGCCTTTATCTTGATGATGCTGAAAAGTTTCACAGTCAAGGAAAATCTGAGCTGGCAGTGCTAAGCATAGGATACGCAGAAGGGTTGATAGATGCACTCAGGCTCTCAAGAGGGCTGGACCCTTGGACATAGAGTTTATAGATGAAATAAAGAGTAGAAAACTTGTTTTAGTGATATAGTTGGATGCTCTTGACCGAGAGATAATATCTGCGTTGTATGTCTCGTCCCTTTCAAAGGAAGACCCAGTGTCCATACTTAGAAAAAAACTTCCAGTAAGTGCTGAACATCTTGTTACAAAGATAGAATTACTTGCAAAAAATGGAATTGCCGAGTCTGACAAAAAGACACTCACAGATATTGGAAGATCGTCTTTGAGGGTTGTACTTGCCGGAGGTGTTTTTGACATAATACATCCCGGTCACCTGCACACGTTAAAAGCGGCAAAAGCACTTGGTAACGTACTTGTTGTTGTAGTAGCGACCGATAAGACTGCCCAGAAGATGAAGAGTCGAGTACCACTACACAACATGCATCTGAGGCGTGATCTGGTGGGCTCTCTTTCCATGGTTGACTATGCTGTTGTCGGACACGAAGATGATATTTTCAAGACAGTTGAAGCTGTAAGACCAGACATCATTGCTCTTGGTTATGACCAAGTTCACCAAGAAAAATTCATCACAGACGGATGCAAAAAGATCAATCTCAATGTAAGCATTGCAAGACTTCAGTCACCCATACCAGATATCAAAAGCTCAAAAATCGAAAGCGAGTACGGAGAATCGATTTACAGACTTTGATGGAATTTTTTATGGCGTAAGATGATATGTTATTAGATTATCTCAAAGTTTTTTCGGTTTCACATATTGGACATTTTAATCCATTAGTTTTAAATCCACATCTTTTACATCGAAGCGAGATGTATTCATTTTTTGAGGTTTTTATTATCTTGTATATGAGAGCTGCAGCAATTAGAACTCCGATTCCAATTCCAATCCATATCACAACCATGACTTACAGTACGTCCTTCGCAAATAATTAGTTTGGGTTTAGGTTCCCATCATTTTGATTTAATAGGCACTTTAACAGAAATCTGCGACCCATTTGATAATTTAGCAGCTTTCTTGATGTTTGTGTGAGAAATTAATTCTATTATTGAATCATCATAATGGGTCCTTTCTAGAGTTATCAATGCCCCATCAACAGAATTGTTAATTTTTCCTGGATAACACTTTACCCACCCGTATGTCCGCTTGCCATCAGAAAAACCATTTATCATTATCCCATCATATGTATCAAGGCTACGTCTGGCCTCACTGAACTCTTTGTCTTTTATTTTAACATTAAGAGTGCCAGGAAACGGAACATAACCAAGTTTTTCTTTGAACTGTTTTGTGTATCCTTTCATAGACATGTAATATGCACCCTCACCCATTCCAGATATTATATTTCCCTTCAGTTCCAGATATGATGGAGATGATTCTAAACTTGATTTTAAGATGGAAGATATTCTTGCCATCTCCGTGTGGCCTTTTGCAGTGATTCTTACTGAAAATTTTTTGCCACTTCTTATCCGTTCAATATATCCATCGCGCTCCAGCTCTAAGAGATGTTTTGATGCTGCTTGCTGGGATTTCCGTATGCTCTTGCCAAGAGAAGTTGTTGTTACTGGTACAAAGTTATGACGAGCTCCTTTGGATAAAAGCTCTGCAAGCGTTAGAACATGCTGAACTTTCAGATCTGGCATTAAAGAGTCTAGGCTACGCCGAGCTCTGTAAAGGTTTTGAGAGCCAAGCCGTCTGTGCTCTTTAGGTTAGCCATCCTGTGGCCGATGATGCATTCCACCCCTGCTTGCTTTGCAGCATCAATCAACCTCTGTGTTATGATACCATCTAGTACGAGGTATTTTATGCCGGCTCCAGATGCAATCTTTCCTACAACCTCACTTACTGGTACCTTGAACAGCTCGTTAAGACCTTCGTCTAGCGCTACTGCCTCAAGTGACTCGTTCAGATCTGGATATACTTTCTTTGCTACATTTGCAAATGGCTCATCGCTTGGGTTTACCAGCTTTGGTTTTGCAGTCTCCTTTTTCATATCCTCTGCCGTTTCATTTAATATCTCCACAATCTGCATTGGAGTCAGTTCTTCTACTTCCATTCCTTCTGGAGCCCTATGAACCACATCAATGTTGACCATGGCTTTTAGTTCTTTTAGTATGAAGCCCCCTGCTCTATCTCCATCCAAAAATGCAACGACTTTTGATTTTGAATTACACAGAGCTTTTATGGATTCGTCTATTCTCGCTCCTTCTATTGCAAGTGCATTATCAAATCCTGCTCTTAGCAGGTTTATGACATCCGCTCTTCCTTCGACAAGTATTATCCATGGAGAATCAAAGACACCAGAACCACATGCAAGTTTTTCCTTTCCAAATGTAGTTAGCTTTCCTGCAGAACCACTATCTGCCACATGTTTTAGCATCTCCTCCCCTTCACTGATTGTTTTTGTTGACCATTTCTGAACAATTTCCTTTGCTCTATCAACTATTTCCTTTTTTTTTGCAGATCTAATGTCATCTATTGCCTCTAATTTGAAGTGAGCCTGAAATGGTCCAACCTTGTCAATACTCTCTATTGCCGCTGCTATTAGTGCAGCTGTGGTGATATCCGTGCTCATGGGCAAAAGAGCATCTCCTTTTGTTTGGCTAGACGTAGCAGTAGTGTTTACCTCTATCCTGCCGACCTTCGATACTTTCTGTAGTTCGTTTAGGTTCATCTCTGGCCCCAACAGTCCCTCTGTTTGGCCAAAAATTGCACCTATTATGTCGGCCTTCTCAACCAATCCATCGACGTCAAAGCTGAGCTTAACGTGATACTTGACAATTCCTGTAGCTGGCAATTCATAATCCTCTTAATTTTAGATCAATCTAATTTTCAAAGTACGCGGATATAAGTGCTTGTGGTTAGGATCTCTTCGCAAACCTATCTTCATCCAGTTCACAATATTCCGAGAGATCCTCAATGTGTCTTATTTTCCCTTTGGTTATAAAACCAAGTTTCTTCTTGTAGGAGAGATCTATTTTGATTCTGTGCTCAAGGTTAGATATTATCTTGCTTGTAAGATATCTTCCCTTTCTATCAAGATCTAGTAGAACTATGAGTCGCTTGTATGAATCCATCGCGTCCGAAAAATTTGCCAAGCCCTTGAACCTATAGAACTCACAGATCTTACCAGAAAAGCCAAGTCTTTTAAGAGCCTCAGAATCACGTTTTCCTTCAACTACAACTATACTATCTTTTTTTGAATTTAATGACGTTATGAATTTTTGAAGTTCTTCTATTTCAGGCTCTGAAATCCTCACGGCATCAATTAGCATTTGAAATATTAATCCGTTTTTGAAAACCTATCAAGTATGTCTGACGTTCTAATTCTTCAGAATTCCAGGATTGAAGGCCCTGCCTTTTTGGGGCAACTTTTAGAAGAAGATGGCTTCAAAACACAGATCGTTTATGCCAAGACCGAAAAAATTCCTACACTTGATCATTCTGCACTCATAATCTTGGGTGCTACTGAAAGCGCAAATGATGACTTAGCATACCTAAAAGAAGAGATGAATCTAATAAGACATGCAATAAGTAAAGAAACTCCAGTTCTTGGAATCTGCTTAGGATCTCAACTTATCGCAAAGTCATTTGGAGCCAAGGTCTACAAAGGTGAGGTTAAAGAAATTGGAATTTATCACGATATACATTTTGACAATACATCAAAGTCTACCCTTTTTTCAGGAATAAAAAGTCCGGCAACAGTTTTTCACTGGCATGGAGAAACCTTCGAGCTTCCCAAAAATGCAGTGAGACT